>DAIESR010000007.1 GCA_027346205.1 Beijerinckiaceae bacterium | reverse complement strand
CGCGCATAGGCGGAAAGCGACTCGACATAGCGCCTTTGGCCTTCGGCATAGATCGTATCGAAGGCGAGCGAGGATTTGCCGGACCCAGAAAGCCCGGTGAAAACGACGAATTTGTCGCGCGGGATGATGAGATCCACGTTCTTGAGATTATGCTCGCGGGCGCCGCGGATGGCGATCACGCGCGAATCCGCCGTCCCGCCGAAAGGCAAGGATGGCGCGTCCGAGGCGGCACGCGCCGACTTACGGGACCCGGAAGATTTTCGTACCGTCTTCATCGCACTCGATTGCAAAATAAATTAGGGCGCGCATCTCAGCCTGCGGCCAAGCCCGCCAGCCCGTTCGCCATGAAAGTCTGCCGCGCCGCAACGTAAATCAAGGCTTTGATCCGAGAACAGCCGCCTGTCATGCGGAATCGCCTCGCCGTCCACATGCGTGGAAGTACCGGCTCGACCTGAGACCCTTGCCTGGGCCCGGCCCGCCTCGCAGGCCGTCTACCCTCCAACCGAATAGCTGCGCCGCCGACTGAAAATAATGCCACGCACCGCCGAGACCAAGCGGAGGACTTGTTTAAAGAATAGAACATAATAAGAACATGCGCAACGGCCTGCCGAAGGGAGAAACACCATGGACGGATCGACGGCCAGCAAGGAGCTGGCAGTTTCACCCCTCCGCATCCCTCTGGCACATGCGCTGCTGCCATTCTCCCTGAAGCGGGAAATGTCACGCAAAACGTGCCAATCTGGATCACTCCTCCCGCCGAAAATTTCAAAACGAACCGGCTGGGGTCGCGAGATGAGGCACAGAGCAACGCGCGAGCTCTTCGACTATTGGAACGAATTGCGCGGCAGCCGCGCCGCGCCGGAGCGGGCAGAGATCGATCTTGCGGCGATCCGCGGCCTGCTCGCAGATATGTTCATGCTGGAGATCGATGCGGCGCATCGCTTTCCTGTCGTCATGTCCGGCACACGCATCAACGCCTTCTCCTGCAGCGAACAGAATGGTCGGCCTTTCCTCGATCTCTGGGCGGCGCAGGAGGCGCGCAATGTGGCGGCCATGCTCCTCACCGTCGCGGATGCGGCCTGCCCAATCGTTGCCACCGCTTTGGCCAGCCCGATCGGCTGGCAGGATCACGAGATCGAAATTCTGCTCTTGCCATTAGGGTACCATCGGCACGACCGCGCCCGGATTCTCGGCCTCATTGCACCGACGACGCCACCCTCCTGGCTGGGCCTGCTACCGGTGAAGGATTGGAGCCTGCGCTCCTGGCGTATAATTAATGATGCGACGGATACGGCCGCATGCGCACGCGATCCACGATCGAAGATCGCATCGACTCCAACACAAGCGGAGCAGCACAGTAGGATTGGCAAGGCCGTGCGGCATTTTCGGGTTTTTCAAGGCGGCCGCCAAATCTCCTAACAAAATGCTCACTTCTGATAACCGCCGATAACGCAGCTTTAACCCGTGATGCGCCAAGCTGCTCGCTGAGCGGCCCGCCCGTGCCTTTGGCCTCCGCGAATGGCCGAGGCGGATGGCCGCCAGAGATTGTTCTCGAGGATTAAGTGATCCAGGCATTCACATGTCGGACTTTATCCACGAGCAGCGACTTGTCTGCGGCGCGGCATCAATGGATTTGAACCTCAAGCCTCTTCAGAGACAGGTCGAACGCCGCCGCTATCAGCGCGTGGAAGTCTCGCTGCTCGGCCGCTATATGCTCGAAGACGGCCGGGAATATCCCTGCGTCACAACGGATATGTCGCCCGGCGGCCTCGCTTGCGTGGCGTCGGTGCGCGGCATGATCGGCGAACGGGTCGTCGTTTATCTCGACCAGATCGGCCGTGTCGAAGGCAAGATCGTCCGCTATACGGATCGTGGTTTCGCGCTCGCTTTGAATTTGCCCTATGTGAAACGCGAAAAAATTGCCAATCAGCTCACCTGGCTCGTCAACCGCGACGTCCTCAGCCTGCCGGAAGACCGCCGCTACGAGCGCATCGTGCCGCTGCGCCAACATTCGATCCTGCACTTGAATGGCGACAGCGAACATATCGTCAAGCTGATCGATGTCTCGATCTCCGGTGCGGCAGTCAGCACCTCACTCAAGCCGCACATCGGGACGAAAATCGTGCTCGGTCAAACACCCGGGGAAGTCGTACGCCTTTTCGACGGTGGGTTCGCGATCATTTTTGATCGCGCGATCGCACCGGAACGATTCAACGAGAATATCACACTTTGATGAGCTGAACCGTGCCGAGCGGTTCGAGGCCACGAGCGTAACGCTGCCAATTCCTGACATAATGCGCCGCATTTTCCCGTAATTGCGCGGCCATCTCCTTGTCGATCGTGCGGATCACCCGTCCCGGGCTGCCGACGATCAGTGAATTATCGGGAAACTCCTTGCCTTCGGTCAGCAGCGAATTGGCGCCGACAAGGCAATTGCGGCCGATCTTGACGCCATTCAACAAGACCGCGCCCATGCCGATCAAACTGTTCTCACCGATCGTACAGCCATGCAGCACGGCATGATGGCCGATGCTGCAATCTGCGCCTATGTCCAGCGGATAGCCCATATCCGTGTGCAGCAGGCAACCATCCTGCACATTGGCGCGTGGCCCGAGAAAAATGCGCTCGTTGTCGCCGCGCAGAACCGAACCGAACCAGACCGATGCATCTTCCGCAAGCCAGACATTGCCGATGATCTGCGCATCCGGCGCCACCCAGAACCGATCGGCATCCGGCAAGGTCGGGCCAATCCCGTCGAGCGCATAAAGAGGCATATTCCGTTATCGCTTTCTTGCAGCTCTTTTAGTGCTGTCGCAACGGCAGCACGCTCCACGGCCCTACGCCCCATTTGCGCGGCTAGAGCGGGATGAGGAAAAGTGGGAACCGGTTTTCCGGCGCAATCAAGTTC
>DAIESR010000572.1 GCA_027346205.1 Beijerinckiaceae bacterium | reverse complement strand
AGCGCATCCAGGAGAGGCACGAGAAACTTGCCCAGGAGAAACTTTCCCGCGAGAAACTTGCCCAGGAGAAACTCGCTCACGAGAAACTTGCGAAAGCCGAGGCGCATCGACTGCACGCCGAGCGGCGTGTCGCAACCGTAGCCAAGCCCGAAATCAAGGCGCATGTCCTTGCCACCGAAAAGATAGCCTCTGCGGCGCCGCACCTCTCAGTGGTGGAGCCGACGAAGCCGGCAGTCGATTCAACACCGACAGCGAGCCTCCAAGAGACTGATGGCAAGCCCACGGTTGCCGCCGCGCTGCATGACTTCCGCTGGCCGGCGCATGGCCGGATCATCGAAGCCTTCAAGAAGGGTCGCAATGACGGAATCAACATCGCCTTGCCGGAAGGCACTTCGGTGCATGCCGCCGAGGCGGGGGTCGTCGCCTATGCCGGCAATGAGCTGAAGGGCTATGGCAATCTTATTTTGATCCGGCATCCGAACGGCTTTGTTACGGCCTATGCCAATAATGCCGCGATCGAGGTGAAGCGCGGGCAAACCGTCAGACGCGGCGAGGTGATCGCCAAATCCGGCCAGACCGGCAATGTCTCGACGCCACAGCTCCATTTCGAATTGCGCAAAGGCTCGAAGCCGGTCGATCCGAGGCAATATCTCGCAACATTATGAAACTCCCCCTCAACGCCCTTGTTCCGCGAGACAAGGCCAAGGGCGCTATAGGCGGCGGGCTCTCTGAGAGCCCGCCGCTTTTCTTTCTTGTTTGCGCAAATGGCCGAAGCGCATGGAGACGAGATCCCAATCTGCGATGGGCCGGCAGGGAGGCTGCCGGACGATTCTGTCTCTGCCAACCTTCCGGCAGCAACCATGCTTGATGATCGTAACCGCGAACGGTATCCGCTGCATGGATAGAAACGGCATGCGCGGCCGAGGCGTTCCCAGCATAGGCCGCAGCGTGAGGGTGGTTGTATAAATTAATGCGTGTAAATATAGAATTTACAATTTATAAGAGTACCCACCCTTCCGAATGAAGACTTTTTCGAGCGAGCAAATCACCGATTATGCGCGGGATGACAGCTGTCGCGATCGGGCATGAGCCTCACCTGCGCTGATGCAGGTCCGATGCCTTTGCAAACAAACTGATGCGCAAAGGCCGATAGGCGTTTAAAGGAAGAAACATAAGTCGATGCCGCCGAAGCTCGGCTCGCCTAACGAAGAGCAAGAAATGGCCGATTTTTTCCGCGAGGTCGAAGAAGACTACCGCCGCGACCAAGCGATCCAATTCTGGAAACGCTATCAAAACTGGATCATTGCCGCGGCAATTCTGGTGATCGTGGCGACGGCGGCCTGGCGGGTCAATGCCTATTTCCGCGGCAAGGCCGATGCGGCGGCCGGTGGCCGCTACGAGGCGGCGCTGCGATCGCTGCGCGACGGGAAGGCTGGCGACGCTGTTTCCGTCTTCGATGCGCTGAGTCATGATGCGCCCAAAGGCTATGCCGCGCTGGCGCGGCTCATGAGCGCCGACGAGCTGAGCGCGCATGACCCTAAAGCCGGCATCAAGGCCTTTGAGGCGCTCGCTGCCGATCGGGTGCTCAATCGGCCGTTAAGAGACCTAGCGCGGCTGCGCGGAGCCTATCTGCGGGTCGATAGCGACGATCCCAAGGCGTTTCTGCAAGCCTATCGGCCCTTTGCCGGTCCGGGCGAACCTTATCGCAATTCTTATCGCGAGCTGCTCGCGCTGGCAGCCTTCAAGAGCGGCGACGAGACGGCAGCGGGGACATGGCTCGACGCGATCGTCACCGATCCCGTGGCGCCCGCTTCGCTGCGCCGGCGCGCCGATGCTTTCCTCGCTCTGGTGCAGGCCGGCAAGCTACCAGATAAATCGCCTGCAGATAAATAATGTTCACCATCGCCATCATCGGCAGGCCGAATGTCGGCAAGTCGACCCTCTTCAATCGGCTCGTCGGCAAGAAACTCGCGCTGGTCGACGATCGGCCGGGTGTGACCCGCGACCGCCGTGAGGGCGAGGCTAAGCTCGGCGATCTTACCTTCACCATTGTCGATACCGCCGGCCTCGAAGAAGGTGAGGCGCAATCTCTCGCGGGGCGCATGCGGGCGCAGACAGAGGCGGCCGTCGAGCAGGCCGATGCGATTTTCTTCATGGTCGACGCGCGCGCCGGCATCATGCCGGATGATCGCTTCTTCGCCAATCTCCTGCGCCGCGCCGACAAGCCGCTGATCCTGATCGCCAATAAAGCGGAAGGACGCGGCGGTGGGGCTGGCGCGCTCGAAGCCTTCGATCTCGGGCTTGGCGAACCCGTGCCGCTCTCCGCCGAACATGGCGATGGCTTTTCCGAGCTTTATTCCGCGATTTGCGAGGCGCTGCCGGAATTGACCGGAATCGTCGGCGACGAGGATGCCGCAGCGGCCGAGCCAAAGATATTCGCCGAGGAAGAGGACGGTTCCGAGCTCGATGTGACGAAGCCTTTGCGCATCGCCATCATCGGCCGTCCCAATGCCGGCAAATCGACCTTGCTCAACCGGATTCTCGGTGAAGATCGGCTGTTGACCGGGCCGGAAGCCGGCATCACCCGCGACGCGATCGGTGTCGATTTCACTTGGGGCGAGCGCAAGCTCAAATTGTTCGATACGGCGGGCCTGCGCCGACGTGCCCGCGTCGAGGACAAGCTCGAAAAATTGGCCGGTGCCGATGGCTTGCGGGCCGCGAAATTTGCCGAAGTCGTGGTGTTGCTCATCGATGCCACCATGCCTTTCGAGAAACAGGATCTGACGCTCGCCGATCTCGTCGTCCGCGAGGGCCGAGCGCTCGTCATCGCGCTCAACAAATGGGATCTGATCGAAGATCGTGGCACCAAGCTGCGCGAGTTGCGCGAGGAGGCGGCGCGGATTCTTCAGCAGGTGAAAGGCGTGCCGGTCGTGCCGGTTTCGGGTGCGACAGGAGAAGGAATCCCGGCACTGATCGAGGCGATCTTCCGGGTCCATGAGACCTGGAACAAGCGCATCGCGACGGCGAAGCTCAATCGCTGGCTCGCCACGGCGATCGACCAGACCCCGCCGCCGGCCGTGGCTGGGCGTCGCATCAAGATCCGCTACATCACCCAATTGCGTGCGCGGCCGCCCTATTTCGTGATCTTCGGCAATCAGCTCGAACATCTGCCGGAGAGTTATAAGCGCTTCTTGATGAATGGCCTGCGCCAGACATTCGATCTGCCGGGCGTGCCGATCAGATTGTCGACCAAGACGAGTGAAAATCCCTATGCGGAGCGCAGATCGAAGCGGGGTTAGGTCTACTGCGTCAGAATACATGCCCCAATGAACGATCAGGTGCACCGCTTCCGCAAGCGGGAGAAGGGGGGGCGCTGTCAGTGTTTTGACTCGGTAGAAATCGAGCCGGTCAGCTCGTAGAGCATGTCCTTTGCCGGAAAAGTCTAGCAACTTTTCCGGGACATGCTCCAGCGTTGAACCGCCCGAATCTCGTTTTCCAATCCGTTCAGGAAACGTGAACGGTCCTGCTTTGTGAACTCGGCATTATAGGTCTGCATTCTGGTCGCCTCGCGCAGATGGCGATGCAAATCGCGTATGCCGAGGGCAAGGCCGATTCCGTCATCCGTGAAGCGCTGACCCGTGGGCCGCAATACGCGCGCGCCTTTCTTCAGGCAGCGCGATGCAAGCGGAGTATCGGCTGTGATTGCTATGTCGCCTTCGGCGATATGTTCGGCGATCCAATCGTCCGCAGCGTCGGCGCCTTCCGCTACGATGACGTGCCGGAAGAGCGGGGTGGC
Source organism: Beijerinckiaceae bacterium (assembly GCA_027346205.1). Taxonomy (GTDB): domain Bacteria; phylum Pseudomonadota; class Alphaproteobacteria; order Rhizobiales; family Beijerinckiaceae; genus Methylovirgula. The sequence continues at coordinate 9,492 of DAIESR010000572.1, read as the reverse complement.
GCTCGGGCGCATGCCTCCATTGCTGACGAGATGGACCATCAGGCCGTGCCGCGCTGCGACCCGCTCCACTTCCGGCTTCACCGGGCAGGCGTCGCCATCGATGAAAATCTCGAGCATAGGGCGAATTTAGGCCGCCCGGCTGGGCCTGCCACGATTCCATTGCCGCTTGCGTTTGAAGGCAGATGGATCGGGCTCGCGCGCGTCTTTTTTCTGCGGTGGCGTTGCGGCCGGGGCGAGCTTGACGTCTTCGATCAACAGAGGGCGCTTCGTCAACCGTTCGATGTCGCGCAGAAAGCCACGCTCCGAAGCATCGCAGAAGGAGAGTGCGATGCCGGATTTGCCGGCGCGTGCTGTGCGGCCGATGCGATGCACATAGCTTTCAGGCTCATTGGGCAGCTCGAAATTGATGACATGGCTCACGCCGTCGACGTCGATTCCGCGTGCGGCAATATCGGTGGCGACCAGCACGCGGGCGTCACCCGAGCGGAAGCGCTCGAGCGCCCGTTGCCGGGCATTCTGCGATTTATTGCCATGGATCGCATCGGCGGCGATGCCGGCCCGTTCAAGATGCTCGCCGACGCGATTCGCATGGCTTTTCGTGCGCGTGAATACGATGACCCGCGCCAGGGCGGAATCTTTCAAGAGATCGATCAGCAATGCGAGCTTGTTAGCGGTCTGGACAAAAAACACGCGTTGCTCGATGCGATCGACCGTCACGACCTGTGGTGTCACTTCGACCCGCACGGGCTCGTGCAGCATGTCGGTCGCCAGTCTCGCGACATCCTTTGGCATGGTCGCGGAAAAAAGCAGCGAGTGCCGTTTCTTCGGCAATAAAGCCACGATCTGGCGTACGTCGCGGATGAAACCCATGTCGAGCATGCGGTCTGCTTCATCCAGCACGAAATGCTTCACCCGGTCCAATCGCACGTGATTTTGCTGCGCGAGATCGAGGAGCCGCCCCGGTGTGGCGATGAGAATGTCCACGCCACGGGCGAGCGCCTTCACTTGCCGAGATTGGGTCACGCCACCGAGAATGACGGTATGACGGAGGCCCAGGTTTCGGCCATAGGCAGCAAAACTGTCGCCGATCTGGACGGCAAGCTCGCGCGTCGGCGCAAGGATGAGTGCATGAGCAGAGCGGGCTTCGACCGGTTGTTGCGGTCTGCCGAGCTTCTGCAGAATAGGCAGCGCGAAGGCCGCCGTCTTACCGGTTCCTGTCTGCGCGATGCCGAGCAGATCGCGCCCTTCCAGCAGCAGTGGAATGGCCTGCATCTGAATGGGTGTGGGATGGGTATAGTTTTCGACCGCGAGCGCGCGGCAGATCGGCTCGGCCAGGCCGAGCTCCGAAAATGTAGGATTGGTCACGTGACTGAGCTGTTCCATATGCGCCGAAGGCGCGGCGGCCGGGATAAACCAGCGAACCGCCTCGAGGCGCGTTACCGCTTTCCACGCGCAATTGGAACGAACGGAGATTGAGAGGAGAAAGTCCCCGGATGACACGCCAAATTCGAGCGGCGCGTCGCGCGATCCCGGAAAATCTACTGATGCTTGTGAGGTAATGCTTGAACAATGTCAAGCGTCGCTCGCATGCGTTCGGCTTGAGCCACGGCGTCGATATGTGCCTCGCCGAATGAAATGAGCTGGTATCTTATCACCTAGAGCGGCGAACATTCCGATGGAATCGGTGCTGCCGCTCTTGTCTTTTATTGTCGCATAAGATTTGTCCCGCAGCCGGTTCCCACCTGCGGGTCTGATGCTCTAATGCTCGAGCTGAATTGTCTTCACATCGCCGCAATCAGCGCTGAGCCATTGGCCTTTGATCGTGTTATTGATAGTCATGGATTTCCCGCCGTGTGTGATCTGCATCTTGACGACGCCCATGATGTTGCCGGAATCGGTGGCCTCGAACCGGTAATGTCCGGTGCGCGTCCCTCCGTTGGAAGAACATTCTTCGCGCACCTCCATGATGGTTGCCGCGTTCGAAACGATAGTCCGTTTGCAGGAGGGCTCCTCCTTGCCTATTTGAAATCCTTTGGCCAGTTGTTCGCTGGTCATGCATTCCTTGTACTTATGCGGCTCGTTTTGCCTGGCTATAATCGTCTGCATGGCAGCCTTTAACGCGGCGCGCCGTTCCGGAGAAAGCTTGTCGAATACTGATTGCGGTACCGGCATTTCACCGCTGATCTGCGGCGTGAGGACGATTTCCCATAGTCCAGGATTGACGTGAAGCATGGACAATGGAGCGTCGCCCGCCAGCACAGGAGAGGCTGCCGAGCAGACTGCAACAACAAGAGCGAGATGCAGATTCTTTGACATTTGTGTTTCCCGACTATTGGCGGCAATCGCCGACGCGGCACGCAACGGTGGAACTCTCATCTTTCATCTTGCCGAGCGCGTCCTCGCCAAGCGTTTCCTCGGTCGTTTCGGAATAGGCGCTGTCACTCTTCGCGTGGGCGGAGTGACGGAAATCAAGTGTCGCTACGAGGCTAATATCGAAAAGGGATCGAGTAATTCTAGCGGCTATATTCTGCTATGAAAAGAGGCGATGGTGCCAGGGGCGGAATCGCATAAATTGCCTAGCCTTATGATCTGAAATGATTTTTCGTCTATGACTAAAATCTGAGGCCCCGCCGGTTCCCATTTTCCATTTTCGTTCTGTGGTTTGGTTCCCTTTCGCCAACTTTTACGGGAGAATTTCGCGCAAGCATTGCAAAATTTTCGGCAGCGAAAAAATAGATTGCCTTACTTTCCCGAAGCAGACTTTTCAGGCACGGAGCCAACCGGCGCCGATGCGTCAACAGCCGACATTCGAACGCACGCTCTGGATGATCGGAGTGGGCCGCAAGCAGTCGGTCTGCTTTGGACCATTGGAACGCAGAAGTGGACGTTCATTTCATTTGGCCCAACGGTCTCGGTTTGACCCAAAGGCGACGTTCGCGGCGTCAATCTGTCTCCCGAAAGGGTCATTCACGGAGCAGCCGGTGGTGACCCATCGCTGAAATTCGACCGTCGGCCGGTGTACAATCGCAGATGGGACAATCAAGAACGCAGAGTTGTTGCGTGGCAAGTTAGAGCACGTTTTGGAAAAACCGTAGCGCTCGAAATTTCAGTGGCGCCCCAGCATCACCTCCTGGAAGCGATCGTCGACGAGAGCCGCAATCGCGCAGCGAAGTCGACGTAATTGACTATGTCGAGCTTGTCCAAATTCGGAGAGCCGCCATGCGCGACGTCATGGCGCCAACCCACGACCTATTTGTCAATGCGAATTTGGCACCGTCGGACCGGGCTCAGGTCGAAGTGCAACTGATCTAGACGCTAGAGCGGGGTGAGGAAAAGTGGGAACGGGTTTTCCGCCAGCGTCCCGTTCTAATTTATGGGAATCGATCACGATGACTTTGGATTGGTTCAATCCAAAGTCATCGTGATCTGGCCGTGTCCTGCCTGCCTTCGAGGGGGTTCGCTGGCGTGCCAGGGATTCCTACGAAACGCTGCGGGTAGGTGAATTCGCAAGTCGCCCGCCCTTCGAGACCAATGATCACAGCCCGAAGGGGTAGGTCTCCGGAGCGCCTTCGGCATGTTCTGCGGGAAGCGGCGTCACGGCGCCTGTGTCCTCGAACCAGACATAGGCGTCGAATTGCTCGGGCAAGACGGCTTCGAAATAATGGCTGAGGACCTCCGTGTCCGGCCGATACACCACGCCGATGGCCCGCTCAAGCCGCGGACTCGTGAGCGCATCGCGTAGGTCGCGGCGGGCAGACCTCCAATCGGTCAAGGATCGGGCGAGCCCGGACTTGCGGAACAGGTATTCATAGCTGTCCTCGCGCGCCGGCAGCACGGATTTGATCTCCATCGGCGCACCCCAGTCGGAGGCCGCCGCGACAGTGCCGCGGTCGGTGTCGAAGCCGATCAAAACGGCCTCGTCGCGAAAGCCATTGCGACACAGCTCGCCAATATTGAACTCGCCGGCCCAGCCCATCGACGTCGCGGCCGCATTGCCGATATGCGAATTATGCGCCCATACCACTGCCTTGGCGTCGGGCCCGCGCTGCTGCATGACGTAGAGCAAGGTGTTGAACATGTGGCGGTCGCGCAGATTCCAGGACTCCGTCGAGCCGCGATACATGGTCCGGTAATATTGCTCGGCCGCGCGAACGATGCGGGCATTTTGCGCTGCGTCGAAATAGGCCTCGCCGTCATGCCGTAGATAGTCGAGCCGGCGATCCAGCAGCTCCGTCAGCTGGGCAGCGACCTCATTCTCGCAGCGTTCGCCGCCAGAACGGCCGGCTACGCCATAGCGGCTGGGATCGCTCTGCCAAGGCGTGAGGCAGCCATAGCGCTCGCGCGCGGCCTTGGCGCGCTCTGGGTCGACCCGATCGAGATAGGCGAGCACGGCGGCGATGGAGCTGCGAAGACTGTAGACGTCGAGGCCGCGAAACTCGACCCGCTTCTCCCTGGGCCGGCTTTCATTGTGCTGGCGCAGCCGGCCGACGAATTCTCGCACTTCGAGATTGGACCACATCCAGCTCGGGAATCTGGCAAAGGGCGGTTCCAACGTAGGTTCGGGCGGGCGGTGACGCACATAGCGATCAATACTCGCAGCATCAGGCCAGTCCGCCTCGACCGCGACGATGGTGAAGCCGTGCTGCTCGACGAGGCGCTGCGTGATCGCCGCCCGCGCTCGATAGAACTCCGAAGTGCCATGGGTCGATTCGCCAAGCAAAACGACCTTGGCGCCCCCGAAACGGTCGAAAAAGGCGCCGAAGCCCTCATGTTCGGGCGCCGGAAGATGCTCGCCGGCTGCACGGAGCTCCTTCGCCACTTCATGAATAGTGGTTTCGCGATTGCGCTCTGCCGGAGGTGAAAGGGCCACGACTCGTCTCCTTTCATAGAGCGCAGCCACGATCGGCAGCGCTCGACTCATGTGATCATCGTAAACAAACGCACAGTGCGGAACTAAGGCTTGCCGATGCGCGGCAATAGCCAGGCGATGATTCTCTGGAACCGATCGCCGCTACAACGGAACTGGTATTTCTCAATCGCTTTCCGCACAAAGGCTGCGGCTTGGTCTTGCGTCTGTCGCTTGTCCCGTGAAAGCGACATCCACTCTCGGATAATTGCGCGTCGCGCATTGTGTTCGGGTTTCATTTCAAAAATCCTCGGGCGCGTGAAATGATTGCCGCAAGGATGACGTCATCGAGACAGGCATGCGTCCTGAGCCCCATCGGCCCGGCGAGGACTCAAATACGCCGGCACAAGCGCTGCCGCATGTGTCGCACTTGCCATCGGCAGTCAGATGCCAAGCCGTGATCTCGTACTGATCGCGTCCAATCAGCAGGGCCTGGCAATTGTGGCAGTAGGTCGCTTGCCCGGCTGGGTCACGAATATTTCCTGTAAAGGCGTAACGCACGCCGTTCTTCATCGCGATGGCACGGGCACGAGACAATGTTGCAGCTGGCGTTGGCATAATATCTCTCATCCGCCAATCGGGATGGAAAGCGGTGAAGTGCCATGGCACGTCCGGACCGAGAGCCTCGACGACCCATTGCGTCATTTGCTCAAGTTCCGCATCCGAGTCGTTGAGGCCGGGAATAAGCAGAGTGGTGATCTCAAGCCAGACCGACGTCTCGCGCTTCACATAGGCGAGCGTATCCAGAACCGGCTGCAGATGCGCATAACAGACCTTCTCATAAAAGGCCTCGGTAAAGCCTTTCAGGTCGATATTCGCCGCATCCATATGGCGATAAAATTCGGTGCGCGGCTCAGGGCAGACGTAGCCGGCGGTCACTGCGATGCTCTTGATCCCGCGGGCATGGCAAGCGATCGCCGTGTCGATCGCATATTCGTGGAAAATTGTGGGATCATTGTAGGTATAGGCTACGCTGGGACAGCCGAGCTCCTGCGCTTTCTGGGCAATGTTCTCGGGGCTTGCGCGCTCGGCAAGCACGTCGAATTCGCGCGCCTTGCTGATGTCCCAGTTCTGGCAAAACTTGCAGCCGAGATTACAGCCGCTCGTTCCAAACGACAGCGCTGATGTTCCCGGAAAGAAATGATTGAGCGCCTTCTTCTCGACCGGATCAACGCAAAAGCCACTTGAACGGCCGTAAGTGGTCAACACGATCTGATCATCCTGGCGTGCGCGAACAAAGCAAAATGCGCGCTGCCCTTCATGCAGCTTGCAGAGACGTGGGCACAGATCGCATTGCACGCGGCCGTCCGTAAGCTTGTGCCAATATCGCGCAGGGTGAGATTCAAATGGCTCTGCCATCGTATCTTCTCAATGCCGAGACGGACTCAACACTCAGCTAGCCTTCTGCTCGTTGCAGCCGTCCGGCTCATAGGCCTGGGGGAAATTCTCAAGCAGGTCATTTACTTCCGCCATTCGGTCGTCGCGATCGGCAACCACATGGACATGTACATGGGTCGCGCCTTTCGCATCGATGCATGTGACGGCGTGAGGGTCAACGTCCGCCCTCTGCGGCAGGTCCCCGAGACCGATATAGATCGGCACCCATCTCCTTTGCCCGTCCAGTTTGGCATAGATGAAGTTGCATGGCTCGTTGAGCGTCAGCTTCGGACGGCGTGTACGGACCTCGTAAATATATTTGTTGCCGGATGCACCAGTCCATGTGCAGCTTGGATGATCGGCCACATTTCTCTCCATGCACAGACACAGCAGTAACAGCAGTATAGGTCATAGGCGGTGTTCGCGGGCGATTGGAGGCACTTTACCAACTTGTGTCAGGCTGACTTTGATCAGCATCAATGGCCAGCACTTATGCTTAAGCTGGCCGGACAGAAGCGCTTCCGGCATGAAGCCTTCGCAGCCGTTCATGCACGGCAGACCGGCCTCATGACGATCAGCAGTTCTGACAGTTAGGGCAGCAATAGGCGGTGCGGCCGCCTAGTTTGAACATCTTCAGCAGCGATCCGCAGCGCGGGCACCGGCCGCCTTTCTTGCGTTCGGGCAAGAGAGAGCCTTTGGGCATGCGTGTGACGAATTCTTCCGAGCCGGCACCAGAGACAATTGCCGCCTCGAGCACCTTGCGCATGGTTAGAAACAAGCGCTCAAGCGCGCTCGCAGAAAGCTCGTCCATGCGCACAGATGGATTGATGCGCGCCTGAAACAGGATATCGTCAGAAAAATTATTGCCGATGCCCGCGATGATTTGTTGATCCATCAAGACCGATTTTGCATTACGCTTGACGCTGGCCACAGCCGTTTTGAACGCTTGAAAATCCAACTTCGGATCGAGCGCATCCGGTCCGAGTTTTTCCTGCGCAATGAAATCGGCCGCGTCTTTGATCAAAGCTCATGCGTCCGATCATCCTCTTGTTGGTATAGGCAAGAGAGCCATCGTCGTCGAAGTCGATTACGCACGCGCGTGTAAGGCGGCTCTTCGGCGCTTTTTTGGGATGAAATGGAGAGCTCAGGTCATGCCGAAATGCAGGACCAGCCAGCCGCGGCGATCGACATTTGCCATGAGATACTTGTGCCATGAGATACTTGCCATGGCGCCGGGCCGCCATGAGCTTGGCGCCTCGTAGCTGTGCTGCAAATGTCTGGGCCGAGCGGCCGGCTAGGATGCGGGCATCATGCACGGCGACGCCGTCGATCGGCTTGCGCAGAGCACTCTTTACAAGCGTCTCTTTGAAGCCTTCGACATCGGGCAATTCAGGCATGACAGCGTCCACCCGTTCTACGAAGAAGATTGCCGCCTGTCAGCGCGTGTGATCATCCGCCCTCTTCGGCCAGGGAACCGATCGTCGATCCGAATGCTCGCACGGGAAATGCGCGCTATTTCTTACGAAGTAAAAAATCCCACAATGGACGCGCCAACGTGCGGGGGACGTTGTTGATAGTCCGCGTCTTCGATCCTATATATTCGTCAGCATTTCGCGACCATGGCGAGAAGCGTGGGCCTAGCGCGAGGGGGGGCCCGTTCATCGAGACATTATGATTGCTTTACCGCGACCACCCCGACGGGTGGCGTCGTCGATATTTTGGCTTTCGAGAGCATCGGCGGGCAAGCGCCGCCCATTGCGAGGCCAGCGCGCTCTGATTGAGCAGAGAATGCCTTGATAGAGAACGCCTTGATGAAGCAATCGGATTGCCCGGCTGGGAGCCGCGTCACGATCAATGGCAGACCACCACGTGGCACCGCCTTCGCCGTCCAAATCTACAGATCAACCATCACTACAGACGGAGGGCAGCCATGCAAAATGGCTCACAGAGAAATATGAAAACGCGTAGACATGGCCCCGACGCCGGGCCGTATTCTAACCGTTCCAACACGCTGGAGCGGAAGCTAAGCAACTCAGCATCAGCTCGGCTGGCGGATGCGAAGAAGAACTATGAACGCTACCTGGCGCTCGCACGCGACGCGGTATCGACGTGTGATGCAATCGAAATCGAGAACTATTACCAGCATGCAGAGCATTACTTTCGGACGATGAACGAACAGCCGGCAGCCTAAGCGCCGATGTTTTTTGGCGTCCGCCGCCTATGTCTTTCGGGCAACTGCTGGCCTCGTTCCTCTCGAAGCCGTACGCCGCCATCGCCCTCTCGTCGATCGGTGCGATGTGAAAGAAGGACCGAACTCATGTTGGCCGAGCGTCTCTTCCTTCGCCACTTCGATCATCCGACGGGTGACTTTCTCGATCTCGAGATCGTCGAGAGGAAGGGGCTTGGTCACCCGGACACGATTTGCGACGAAATCGTCGAACAATTGAGTCTGGCGCTGTCGCGCCTCTATCTCTCGGAATGCGGCGAGGTGCTCCACTATAATGTGGACAAGGCCCTGCTCGCAGGAGGTGCATCTTCGCCCCAATTTGGCGGCGGCGGGATTTCTCGACCGATGGATCTTTTCCTCTCGGGCCGCGCGACCGGCTCTTTTCAGGGCAAGGATCTGCCCATCGAAGAACTCGCGCATCAGGTCGCCGTTGAATGGTTCTTAAAACATTTCCAAACCATTGATCCGAAACATGACATCAACGTTCACAACTTGGTCCGGCCCGGATCAGCTGACCTCAGCGATCTGTTCTCGCGGCGCCCAGGACGGGTACGTCTATCCAATGACACGTCCTGCGGCGTCGGTTATGCGCCGCTGAGCCGCCTCGAAACGATCGTCTATGCCGTTGAAAACGAACTCGGGGTAGCGGCTCAGGGCGCCCATCGGGAGATCGGGCGCGACATCAAGGTGATGGGCGTTCGACAAGGCGAGCATGTTTACCTTACGATTGCCTGTGCACTCGTGGACCGATTTGTGCCCGACCTGTCCGACTATCAGGTTGCCAAGCGGGAAATCGCGGCAATCGCGCGTCAGACCGCACAGAAATATGGTGCGACGGAAGTGAGTGTGGAAGTCAACGCGGCCGATGATCTGGCTGCCGGCAGTATCTATCTCACCGTGACCGGAACCTCTGCCGAGGCGGGAGATGATGGTGAAGCCGGACGCGGCAATCGCGTCAACGGATTGATCACCCCGTTCCGGC
>DAIESR010000570.1 GCA_027346205.1 Beijerinckiaceae bacterium | reverse complement strand
CGGCGTCCGCGTGGTGAAGATATCGCACAGGGCAGCGAGGCCTTGCCGCGCGGCCGGCGGTTGATGCCGGAAGACATCGGGCTCGCCGCGGCACTCGGGATCGCCGAGATCAAAGTGCGGCGCAAGCTCAAGGCGGCGATCTTCTCGACCGGCGACGAGATCGTCTCACCCGGCACGCCTTTGCGCCCCGCCGCCGTCTACGACGCCAATCGCTTCATCCTCCATACAATGCTCCAGCGTCTCGGCGTGCATGTGCATGATTTCGGCATATTGCCGGATGATCGCAACGCGATCGCCACGGCGCTCAGCGAAGCGGCCGAGGGCTATGATCTCATCATCACATCGGGTGGCGTCTCGATGGGCGAGGAAGATCACGTGAAGGCGGCGATCGAGGAGAAAGGCGCGCTCGCCTTTTGGAAGCTTGCCATCAAGCCCGGCCGGCCGGTGGCCATGGGCATTCTTGAGGGCACGCCCTTCATCGGTCTTCCCGGCAATCCGGTCGCTGTCTTCGTCTGTTTCGCCGCGCTGGTGCGGCCCCTCATCGCCGCGCTCAATGGCGCCGAAGCCGAGCCCTTGCGCCGGCAGAAGGTGATCTCCGGCTTCGCCTTCAAGAAGCGGCCTGGGCGGCGCGAATTTCTGCGCGCCTCATTGCGCGTCGATGCGACGGGCGAAACCTTTGCGGAGATATATGCCGTACAGGGCAGCGGCGCCCTCACCTCGCTCACACGGACGCAGGGCCTTGTCGAAGTGCATGAGGATGTCACGGAGATCGCGCCGGGCGATCAGGTGAACTTCATCGACTATGCGCTGCTGCGGTGACATCCGCCAGTCTTCACCCGGTTCAGACCTTTGCCTCCTGCCCCAGAGTCGCGAGATTATAGCCCTCCTCACGCAACACACCTTGCACGGCGCGCCGCGCCAGCATGCGCTTATAATGGGCGAAGAGATTTGACGGCAGCGGGATCGTCAGCTTGTCGGCCCAGAATTCGACATAGAACAGGATTGGATCGGCAATCGAATAATCGCCGGCGACATAATCTTTGCCCGCCAGCTGCGCATCGACGATGCGAAAGCATTTTTCGACGAGTTCGCGGCCGAAGGCCTTCACGGCCTCATGATCCGCCTCGTTGCGGGTGAAGGTCGGCGTGGCGAAAATACGGGCAAAGCCCTGCCCATGGATGGTGCCGACGACGAAGGCCAAAGTCTCGATAACTCGCGTCGCCGCTTCGACATCAGCGGGAAACAGTTTGGCGCGCGGATGCGTCTGGCCCAGCCAATAGGCGATCGCCTGGACTTCCGTCAGACTGGTGCCATCCTTGCGCACAAGCGTCGGAATCGTCGATTTTGGATTAATCGCGACATATTCCGGCTTGAAATGGTCGCCGGCCGGCAGATTGACGACATAGACCTCGAAGATCTCCTCGAGCTCTTCGAGAATGATATGGATGCCGGTCGAGCAGGAGCCCGGTGTCATATAGAATTTCAACATCGAAGCGCCTTTGTACGGATACCGCCCGGCCTATGCATAGATCGGTGCATATTGACTGGTCAGTGGGCGCGATATTTGAAATTATAGCGTCGCACGTCTTGACCCTAGCCGGCGGGACCTCGCAGCTTGCTCGTATAAAAACACAATACATCGGGAGGCATCATGAGCACGACACCAGACGTAATGGGATCGGGGGGGATCTCCGCCGGAATTCTCGACCGCGAGAGAATCGTTGCAAAGCCGGGCTTCAACCGTTGGCTTGTGCCGCCGGCCGCGCTCGCAATCCATTTGTGCATTGGCATGTCCTATGGCCTCAGCGTCTTTTGGCTGCCGCTGTCACGCGCCATCGGCATCAGCAAGCCACTGGCCTGCCAGGACATGACCCTGGTCTCCGCGCTGTTCACCACCACTTGCGACTGGCGGGTGACGGATCTGCTGATCATCTTCACGATCGGCATTGTTTTTCTCGGCCTTTCGGCGGCCGTGTTCGGGGGCTGGCTGGAACGTGCCGGCCCGCGCAAGGCTGGCGTCGTAGCGGCCTTCTGCTGGGGCGGCGGCTTCCTGATCGGGGCAGTCGGTGTCATTCTCCATCAGCTTTGGCTGATATGGCTCGGCATGGGAGTGATCGGCGGCATTGGTCTTGGTCTGGGCTATATCTCGCCCGTCTCGACGCTCATCAAATGGTTCCCGGACCGGCGCGGCATGGCAACGGGCATGGCGATCATGGGTTTCGGTGGCGGCGCGATGATCGGCTCGCCCCTCGCCAATCTCCTCATGATCCATTTCAAATCGGCGACGGGTGTCGGCGTCTGGCAGACTCTCTTGGTCATGGGCACCATCTACATCGTCTGCATGCTCATCGGCGCCTTCGGCTACCGTGTGCCGCCGGAAGGCTGGCAACCGGAGGGCTGGAGCGGCCCGGCCGGCGGCAAGAAGCTCGTGACAGAAGGGAATGTGCACCTCCACCACGCGCATCAGACGCCGCAATTCTGGCTGATCTGGGCGGTCCTATGTCTCAACGTGTCGGCCGGCATCGGCGTCATCAGCATGGCCTCGCCCATGCTGCAGGAGATCTTCGCCGGCAAGCTCGTCGGAGCGCCGACGGTGGACTTCGGCGCTCTCGATGCGACGCAAAAAGTCGCCGTCGCCACGATTGCGGCAGGCTTCGTCGGTCTCCTGTCGCTCTTCAACATCGGCGGCCGCTTCTTTTGGGCATCGCTGTCTGACAAGATCGGCCGCAAGGTGACATATTTCGTCTTCTTCGGCCTGGGGATTTTGCTTTATGCGAGCGCCCCGACCTTCGCCCATATGGGCTCACGAGCCCTCTTCGTCGGCGCCTTCTGCATCATATTGTCGATGTATGGCGGCGGCTTCGCAACCATCCCTGCCTATCTCGCCGATATCTTCGGGACCCAGTTCGTTGGCGCCATTCATGGCCGTCTGTTGACCGCCTGGTCGACAGCGGGCGTCGTCGGTCCTTTGGTTGTCGGCTATATCCGCGACGCCCAGATTGCGGCCGGAATGGAACGCGCGCTCGTCTATGATCGGACGATGTATATTCTAGCGAGCTTCCTCATCGCCGGCTTCATCTGCAATGCTCTGATCCGGCCGGTGTCGAAGAAATGGCTGATGGAAGAGGCCGCTGCCGAGGCTGCGGAGAGCCCGACGCCGGTCAAGACGAAACCCGTCGGCTCCTACGGCATTGGGTTCGGTGGTTTGACTGGCGCCGCGGCTGTCGCCTGGCTGGTGGCCGGCATTCCGATCGCCTGGGGCGTTTGGAAAACGCTTGAGAGCGCAATGAAGATTTTCCAGTGAAGACCCAATAGGAAGATGCTTCGGAAATTCGGGCCGCATTCGCCGCATAGACGAATGCGGCCCGACCTCTTTGCTATTGGTGCTGTTTCAAATCCGCAGAGAATAGGTGCCTGCGACGGCCGCGGCCCTTCTCGCCGCATCGACCGTAACATTGCGGTTCGCCCATACGGCAGCAAGAGCCACGTCGAGCCGCGCGCTGCCCGGCTGAAGCACGAATTCCGCATTGGACTCGCTGGTCGCGAGCGCCTTTTCCACTATAGCGATCTCGCTTGCGCTGCCGCCCTGATCGAGTGCCAGCATGAAAGCGAGAATAGCTTTACATTCTGGAACCTGCGCGCGGGCGATCCGATAGAGATTGACAAAGCGCTTGACCGCGCGGGGCGACTGGCCGGCGAGTGGGGTGAGAGCTGTCAGAAGGCCTGTTTCTTCCGTCGAGACCGACCAGTCGAGCGGCTCGGGACGCGATGTCGCGCGCGCGATGTCCGCCTGCGCCTCGCTCTCCTGCCGCGCACCCATTAGCGCATGGGCGGTGCGGCCGAGCACATAGGCGACGAGCATGGCACGTTGCTCTTCGTCGAGTTCCCGGCCGATGCGGACAGGGATCTGGATCCATTTGTCGAGGCCGGCATCATCCATCTGCGTCACCGCTGCGAGCCGTCGCGGATCGGCTGCAATCAAAGTCACGAAGCCCGGATGAGCAAAGGCGCGGCGGACCGCATCGAAAAATGCATGGGTCTCCGGCTGTGGTAGACAATCGATATTGTCGAGGCCCACGATAATGCGATGCGGCAGCGGGATGGCACTCACCGGCTCGCCGCCGCGCCAGCCATGCTGGATGCTCGAAGCAATAGCTGCGAAGAAGCGCTCGGCTTGGCTCTTGAGCGTCATGGCGTCGAACGGAGAAGGCTCGGCTTGTCGATCGAGACGCGCCACGCCCGCGCTCGCGGCGCGGCGGTCGGCCTCCGCCGCGCGACGGCCGGTCAACTCCACATCGGCGGCCAGGGCGTCGACCCGGCGCATCTGATGCGCATAGAGCCCATCGAGATCGCGACGGCGTTCGGCGACATCCACCTCAAGCAGCGAGACGCCGCGAAAGAGCGGTCGCAGAAACCGGACGCCACGCCAAAAATTGGTGAAGACGGCGAGCGCGGCCCCGGCGAAGGCGACCTGCCCCGCGATCGGCAGCCAGCCGATATGCGACTCGAACCAAGTTGCTGTCGGGACAAAGGCTTGATTAGCAGCGCGCAGCCCGGCCAACCAAAAGTCCTGATGGGTAACGGCCCAGCCGCATCCGAGCCCGAATAGGATAAGAATCACGGCGGTCACGAGAAGCCGGGCTTGGCCCTTGAACGCCCAAAAGCCCCGCAACGCCGCTCCGATACGGGCGGAAGCCCCACCCGAATCGGCAATGTCGCGGACCATGGACTTATAATTCGCGATGGCGTCGCCTTTGACGCCAAAGCTTTCGAGCCGGCTCTCGATCTTGGCGCGATTGGCGCGGGCATAGGCATCGACCTGCGAGCCCGGCAGTTCGAACAAGATGGTTTCCGCAAGCCTGGCGCGGCGCGATTCGATTTCGGCCAGATTTTGCCGTTCGGTATCGAGCCGGCGGCGCCCGATATCAAGC
>DAIESR010000567.1 GCA_027346205.1 Beijerinckiaceae bacterium | reverse complement strand
GCTTGATCATCCGCTTGACGGCGGCATCCGACAAATCGAGGAGCGGGCTGTCCGTCGTCTCGACGACTACGGCGTCGCCGTCGGCCTTTTCATTATCTTTCTTCGCCATCAAACGTCTCCGAACCAGAATGCGCGCAGCGTCGAGCCACACTTCCTACTGGTCTTTCACTCCATGACCCGCCGGAAACGTCCAATCGCTTCCAGCGTATTTCCAAACTCGTCTTTCGCTCACTCGACAAAAGCGAAGGCGCTACTCCATTCGTGGACGCTTTCCAGAACTCGATCCCGGCAATGATGCGTCTGCACAAGCGCTGTGCCCGACGTCGAATGGACAGCGCTTCCCCTGCTTTCTTGTCCGTTCCCGTCTATCCACGCATCGGCCCATCTCAGATGACGACCCGTTTCTATCGATGTCTTTATTTCCCCCGCGTTACGCAACGGAAGGATTTCAACACCAGTATAGTGCGCAGCCGGGCAATCCGAAGCGGAGAGCACCAAACCGTCACAAAGTTCCGCTTGGACGACCGGAAGCCGCCCCAAAGCCCTCGACCGCCGCCTCGGTCCCAGCGAGCGCCGACAATTGCTCCCGAATATCTCTTAAGCGGGCGAGATTGGTTTCGCTCCCATCCTGCGCAAGGGCGGTTTCGGCCAATTTCAATTCCCTATTTAGAGCCCGCGTCTTACGATGCAAGGCCAGCGCTTGCTTCAGAGCCTCTTCTGCGTCGAGATCAGCCGCTTCTGGCGATATAATCCATAAATTGGCATGTGCTCGGAGCGCCTCCAGCCTGCCGCGCGCCGCGCCAAGACCACAGCTCTCGATGTCCGCGTGAAGCTGCACATGATCGGGCAATGCCCCATGCCCCCAGACGTCGAGAAGCTTTTCCCGGAGCGCAAGGGCATCGGCACTTGCCAGCTCTAGCTCCGCCAACGCTTCGCCATAGCTCTCCAGAAGGCTCGGATGATTCAATAAAATCAATATGATAATAGCTTCGCGCCCAGACGTCCCGCTAGCCCTTGGGCGCAGCAAGGCCGAATGGGCGAGACCGAGACCGATCCGCGGCGCCGCCGCGAGATAGCTCGGCGCGGCAAAGGGCGCGCCACCGCGTCGGCCAAAACCAAAGGTCTCGCGGCGCTGGTCGAAAGGCCCACCGGCACCGGGCCTCAGCCGGCCCTGCCCGGAGGATGGCCCCGGACCTTGGCCAAACAACGCCGCCAGCCGGCTCCGAAATTCCGCCGCGTAATAGCGACGCAAAGTCTCGTCCCGGATCGCGCCACAAAGCTCCACCAGCCGGCGTTCGAGCCCGGCGCGACGCTCCGGCGTGGCCAAGACCTCGCCTTCCGTCTCTCTCAGCCAGACGAGATCGACGAGTGGCAAAGCCTGACCGAGCACCTCCTCGATTGCCGCCGTGCCGCCGCTGCGGGCGAGATCGTCCGGGTCTTCGCCCTCGGGCAAAAGCGCGAAACGCAGCGAACGTCCCGACCCGATGAGGGGCAGAGCGATATCGACGGCGCGATAGGCCGCCTTGCGACCGGCGCGATCGCCATCGAAGCACAGGATCGGTTCTTCCGCCATTTTCCAGAGCAGCCCGCATTGCTCTTCGGTCAAGGCCGTGCCGAGCGGCGCGACGGTGTGAGGGAAACCGGCTACCGCCATCGAAATCACATCCACATAGCCTTCGACGGCGATCACCGTGCCTTTGTCATGCGCGGCCTGACGCGCATTATGATGGTTGTAGAGCAGCCCGCCCTTGTGGAAGAGCGGCGTCTCCGGCGAGTTCAGATATTTCGCCGGCACGTCTTTTTCGAGCGCGCGGCCGCCGAAAGCCACCACCCGGCCGGAGCGGTCGCAGATCGGGAACATCACCCGATCGCGGAACCGATCATAGGGAACGGCAATATCCTCGCCGCCGATGAGCAATCCGGCCTCGACCAAGACCTCCGAGGATGCGCCCTTGGCGGCAAGCGCGTCGCGCAGCGCGAATTTATCCGCTGGCCCATAGCCGATCCGGAAGCGCTTTTGAGTCTCGAGGCTCAGACCGCGGCCGGCGAGATAGGCGCGGGCCTTGGCGCCCGGCTCGCGCCGCAATTCGCTTTCGAAGAAGCACGCGGCAAGTTCGAGCACTTCATGAAGGCCGGCACGGCGCTTTTCCTGCTGTTCCGCCTCAGGCGTGATTTTAGGCAGAGGCAGGCCCGCATCAGCGGCCAGCCTCTCGACCGCCTCGGGAAAGCTCAGCCCCTCGGTCGCCATGAGGAAATCGAAAATATTGCCATTGCGGCCCGAGGAAAAATCGAACCAGGCCATTTTCTGGTCGTTGACGAAGAAGGACGGCGACTTTTCCGAGGTGAAAGGCGACAGGCCCCGCCATTCCCGCCCGGCCTTCATGAGCTTGACCCGACGCCGCACGACCTCGGACACAGGCACCCTTGCCTTCAGTTCTTCGAGAAAAGACGGGGCGAATCGCATCTGCATCTTCTGGTTCAAGGTAGGACATTATAAATAAGGTGCGACGGCCGGCGGAGTTTATTCCCGAGATTCACAGGCTCCGCGACCTATTTTCGTGCGTCCCGCCAGCTTGGCTGCGCCGGCAAGCGCCAGCTCGACTTCTCTCGGCCTCGCGTGGGCCGCTCGCGGAAGGCGGATGATCCGGCCCCGCATAGCGCGGCTGGACGGGCCAGCGCACAATTGGGTCGCTTGGCACTATGATCAAGCCGGATGCGACGAGGAACATGACGAAGATGAGCCAAGTGCCCCGTTTTCAAGCATCCCGTGTTTTCGAGATGAAGCGCCACGGCGAAAAAATCTCGATGCTCACCGCCTATGATTATCCGACCGCCAAGGCGGAAGCCGAGGCCGGCGTCGACATCATCCTCGTCGGCGACAGCGTCGGAACCAATATTCTCGGCTACGCGAGCGAGCAGGAGGTGACCCTCGCCGATATCGCCCATCATGTGCGGGCGGTGCGCCGGGGTGCGCCGCAATCGGTGATCCTCGCCGATCTGCCTTATAGCACCTATGACACGCCGGATATGGCCGTGACAAATGCGCGAAAACTGCGGGAGGCCGGCGCCGACATGCTGAAATTCGAAGGCCCCCGTCTCGAAATTGCGGCGGCGCTCGTCGCGGCCGGCATTGATGTCTGCGGCCATCTCGGCCTCGAGCCGCAGCACCATATGGACAGACGCCTCAAGGGCCGCTCGGCGCAAGAGGCGAGATCCCTCCTCGCCAATGCCAAAGCGCTCGATGCAGCCGGCATTTGCCTGCTCGTCCTCGAACTTATTCCCGAAGAAGTCGCAGAGACGGTCACTAAGGCGATCGCCGCGCCGACAATCGGCATCGGCGCCGGCCGCTATACGGA
>DAIESR010000556.1 GCA_027346205.1 Beijerinckiaceae bacterium | reverse complement strand
CGGCGGCGCATCGAAATCGATCGGCTCGCCGGCCGTCCCCAAGGTCTCGACCAGCACGTCATTGACGATCTTGATGACCATCTGGCCGGGCGTGACCGATTTGACGACATTGGCGCCGATCGCCCGATGGCGCACCTTGTCGACGAAGGAGCGCACGACATCGAGCGCGACATCGGCTTCGAGCAAGGCGCGCCGCACCTCGCGCAGAGCGAGATCGACATCGGCATCCGAGAGCGTGCCACGGCGGGTCAGGCCGTCGAGAATGGAGGAGAGCTTTTCCGAAAGCCCTTCGAACATATCATCTTCCTTCGGCTCGGGAGGGAAACCCGAGCAAGCGCTTCATCTTCGTCATTTATGCGTCGGCGCGGGCGCAAACCCTCTCCCACTGGGAGAGGGTGCCGCCGGAGGCGGCGGGTGAGGGGTTACAATGCCGTATCCGACAAAGATCGTAACCCCTCATCCGGCTTGCTCCGCAAGCCATCTTCTCCCACTGGGAGAAGGAAGTGCCCTACCGTCCTACATCCAAATCCCCAACACAAAACGCGCCCGGGGGCGCAACGCGCTGCCGCACGGGAACCGCCGAGCCTCTCGGGCTAAACCACTTGGGCCGGTCGGTTTTGAATAAGACATCTCTTGCGAGAATGGGGCTTTTTAGGCGCAAGGCACGGTTGCGTCAAGGAAAGCGGAAAATCAACGCGGGGGCAGCAGGATCGGCGGCTTAGCTTGACTTCTCCCGCTCCATCATCTCCACGAACCTGCGAAACAGATAATGGCTGTCGCGCGGTCCGGGCGAAGCTTCTGGGTGATGCTGCACGGAAAAGACCGGCCGGTCCGTGAGCGCGATGCCGCAATTCGATCCATCGAAGAGCGAGCGATGCGTCTCCGTGGCGAAATCAGGCAGCGTGTCGCGATCGACCGCGAAGCCATGGTTCATCGAGACGATCTCGACCTTGTCGGTCGTGAAATCCTTCACCGGATGATTGGCGCCATGATGGCCCTGGCGCATCTTCATCGTCTTCGCGCCGATCGCGATGGCGAGCATCTGATGGCCGAGGCAAATCCCGAAAGTCGGGATCTTGCGGTCGATCAGATCCTTGATCACAGGCACGGCATATTCACCCGTCGCGGCCGGATCGCCCGGGCCATTCGACAAGAAGACCCCATCGGGCGCGAGCGCCAGAATCTCCGCGGCCGAGGTCGTTGCCGGCACGACGGTGACGGCGCAGCCGGCATCGGCCAAGAGCCGCAAAATGTTGCGCTTCACCCCATAATCGATGGCGACGACATGATATTTCGGGTCCGTCTGCCGCCCATGGCCATGCTCGAGCGTCCAGACTGTCTCGTCCCAGGTGAAGCGTTGCGCCGTCGTCACCATGGGCACGAGATCCATGCCCTCTAGCCCAGGCCATTGCGCGGCCTTGGCTTTCAGCGCCGGCAGATCGAATGTGCCATCGGGCGAATGGGCGATCACGGCATTGGGCATGCCCTTTTCACGAATGCGGATGGTGAGCGCCCGCGTATCGATGCCGCAAAGTCCGATGATGCCGCGGCTCTTCAGCCATTGGTCGAGATGGCGTGTCGCGCGAAAGTTCGAAGGATCGGTGATCGGCGCATGCACAACGACACCGCGCACGCCGGAGGAGGACGAGAGATTGACCGTCTCCATGTCTTCCTCATTGGTGCCGACATTGCCAATATGGGGAAAGGTGAAGGTGACGATCTGGCCGGCATAGGACGGATCGGTGAGGATTTCCTCATAGCCGGTCATGGCCGTGTTGAAGCAGACTTCGCCGACGGCCTCGCCTATGGCGCCGAGGCCAAAGCCTTCAATCACCGTGCCATCTGCGAGAACGAGCAGCGCCGTCGTGACAGGAATGGTCCAGCCGAGACTTTCTTGTTGGTCTTGATCCTGCGTCATGCCCGCACTACACCCTAACCCTTCATGATTGCTCGCGGCACTTTGTGCTGTGGCTTCTTTATTTTAGACATCGGATATATCCGATGTCTCAGAATGAGAGCGGTTTCGATAAGGTCGCGTGTGGGCACGCCACCCGAAACCGCTCTGGCGACAGACTCGAAACGCGTTTCGGAGATGATCGTCTCGCGACGGTGCGAATTGAGGACGTGCCGTCTTGATGGCGCCTTCCTTCTCCCGCTTGCGGGAGAAAGTGGACCCGACGGTTACACCTTACCTCAATCAATCCTTATGTGACATGCTCTAGGGAGAAGCAGGACCCGGGTCAATCCCGCGTTAGGCTCGCCCGACTCCAGCCGATCCCAGGAGACGCCATGCGCGACCGATTCAACACAGAACTCAAGGCGGCGATGAAGGCCGGCGAAAAGCGCCGCGTCGAAACCATCCGCATGATCAATGCCGGCCTCAAAGACAAGGATATCGAGGCGCGGGGTCACGGCAAGACCGTGTCCGACGACGACATTCTCGCCCTGCTCCAGAAACTGGTGAAAAGCCGGCAGGAGTCGGCCGAAATCTATGAAAAGGCCGGGCGCACCGATCTGTCGACCCAGGAACGCGAGGAAATCGCGATCATCCAGAGCTTTCTGCCGCAGCCTTTGAGCCCGGCGGAGATGGAGGAGGCGATCACAGCGGCCATCGCTGAGGCGGGCGCGTCCTCGATCAAGGAGATGGGGAAGGTGATCGGCCTGCTCAAGGGCAAATATGCCGGCCGCATGGATTTCGGCGCGGCGAGCGCGGCGGTGAAGGCCAAGCTCAGCGGCTGAGCGATAAGAGTAGCGCCATGGCCCAACCATGCGTCATGGCCGGGCCGGCCGCAGGCCGAGTCCCGGCCATCCACGTTTTTCTTGAAAAAACCTTGCGTGGATGGCCGTGACAAGCACGGCCATGACGGCCAGCAAATCTTATAAACTGATCGGTCCCAGATCCGCGATCTTCAACCGCCCTCCCGGCGCGCTACCATGCACATGAGCGCGAATGCGAGGCTCTTTCGTCGTCCCGTCGATTTCGAAAATATGATAGCCGGCGCGATGCTCGGGCGTGCCGCGGGTTGCCGAAGCCGAGGCGACACCGACGACCGGCACCGGCCGCTCGGGTCCGTCCATATGCGCGACCGAGTGGCGGTGATTATGGCCGTGGATGATCAGCTCCGCGCCGATGCTGCGGATCACGGCCTCGAAATCGCTCGCATCGGTCAGCGCGCGGCCGAGCGCTGCGCCACCTCTGTGTGGCGGATGGTGGATCATGACGACGCGCACATGACCGGCGCGGCCCGCCTCGGCAAGCAGTTTCGCAGCGGCCGCGCATTGCTGCCGTCCGAGCCGGCCCGAGGCGATGAAGGGCGGCGTCGGCACGCCGGAAGAAAGGCCGATGAGCGCCACATTGCCACGCAGCCGCAGATAGGGATAGCCGGCCTCGCCCGCGTCGCCTTTCGTCCAGGGTGCGAAAGTCGCCGCGAGATCGGGCATTGTCCCCTTCACATAGGCATCATGATTGCCCGGAACGAAGCTCACGTCCTGCGGCGCGCCGAGCGTTTCGAGCCAGGCGCGGGCCAAGGGATATTCCGCCTTGAGGCCGATGTTCAGGATATCGCCGGTCATGGCGACATGATCCGGATGCTGCGCCTTCAGATCGGCGACGAGCGCGACGAGCAGCTCCATGTCATGGATATGGGCACGCGCACGGGTCCAGTTGAGATAGCCGGTGAGCCGCTTGCCGACCAGCTCATGCGGGTGCGGGTGCGGCAGCGGACCGATATGCGCATCCGACAAATGGGCGAGGATGAGGCTCATGCCTGCCTATAGTGGGGTCAAGCTGCCCCGATTAAAATACCGGCGCCGAGCACGATGACACCACCGAGCACGATCTGGAAGACCGCCTGCAAGAATGGCGTATCCATATAGTGCGACCGTACCCAGGCAATGGTCCAAAGCTCAATGAAGACGACGCCGCCGGCGATGCCGGTTGCCATGAGAAAGGCGTGCGGCAAAGCGTTCGGCACGAGGTAGGGCAAAGTATGGCCCAAGCCGCCCAGCGCCGTCATCAGGCCGCAGATGATGCCGCGCAGCAGAGGCGAGCCGCGACCGGTCAACGAGCCATCATCGGACAGAGCTTCGGCAAAGCCCATGCTGATGCCGGCGCCGATCGAGGCAGCAAGGCCGACGAGAAAGGTCGACCAATTATTATGGGTGGCGAACGCCGCCGCGAAGAGCGGCGCCAGCGTCGACACTGATCCGTCCATCAACCCAGCGAGACCCGGCTGCACATATTGCAGGACAAAGATCCGCCGGTTGACCTCGCCTTCCCTCTCCCGCTCCGTCTTGGGCACCACGCGCGCCTCGATCTCCGTCGCAAGCGCCTCATGGCCCTGTTCGACGGCGGCGAGATCGTTCAAGAGCTTGCGGATATCGGGGTCCTTCGCCTGCTCGGCGGCCTTGTGATAGAAGCCATAGGCCTCCGCTTCTCGCACCCCCACTTCGCTGCGGATCACATCGATCGGCAGATTGCGGATAAGCCAGACCGGCCGCCGCTTGACGAAGCCCCGGACGTCCGAGCGCCGGATCGGCAAGACATTGGGGCCAAACTTCTTCGTGTAGGCGCGCAACAGCGCATCATGATGTGTCGCCTCGACTTTCGCCATGCTTTCGAACAGCTCCGCCGTGGCTGGATAGCGATCCCGCAGATCTTCGGCGAAGGACATATAAACGCGATGATCGTCATCTTCGGAATCGATCGCGACCGCGAGGATTTCCCTTTCGTCAAGCTGCGAAAAGCTCTTCAAGGCAATCTCCATTGCTGAATGCCGACATCCTGTAGCTAAAGCCGACGTGGCGTTCCAGTATTTTTGAATTCTTCCAATTAACATGAGACGCGGCCGAACGCCCAAAGCGGCGGCTGCGACAATGGGGGAGACGGCTTTCGATGCCGGCCGGTGCATGTGCCGGATCTCGAAATCGCCGAAGCCCGGTTCTTTTCGATCGACGCCTTGCCAGCGGCGGCGACAAGGGCGACCCGAGCGCGAATCGACGAAATCTTGCGCGCCGCGCCGGTCGCGGAGCTTTGGTGAGCTCCTGCGCGTCTTCGTCTGGACATGTTTTGCGTGACGGTGATAAGCGCAGAGGATCATGGCTGATCTCTCGCTCGTTCTCGCGCCGCAGGTGCCGGCTGACCATATCGCGATCGAAAAGCTCGACGAGCGCGCCTTCGGTCCGGGACGCTTCGCGCGTTCCGCCTATCGCCTGCGCGAAGGCGTGGCACCGGATTACCATCTCTCTTATGTCGCCCGCGTCGGCACGCTGCTTGTCGGCGCCAATCGGATGACTCCAATTCTCTGTGGCGATCATCCGGCGCTTCTCCTCGGTCCACTCAGCGTCGAGCCCGCTTTCCGTTCCGGCGGCATCGGCGAGGCTCTGGTGATGAAATCGCTCGAGGCAGCACGAGCGGCCGGCCACAGACTCGTGCTGCTCGTCGGCGACATGGCCTATTATGGCCGGATGGGTTTCAAGCCAGTGCCGCAAGGCCGATTGGTCTTCATCGGGCCGGTCGACCCAGAGCGGCTGCTCTATTGCGAACTCGAGGAAGCCGCCTTCGAGGGCGTATCGGGCCGCGTTAAGCGCGCCCACTAACCGTCAAACGCCCGCGGGCGTTTGACGGTACACTGCGAAGATCAAAGAACTTTCAGGGATTTCATGGATTTAAACAGAAGATTTATGCATCGGTTCGATGTGAAACAGCTGTTGTCAAATTAACACAAGGCCACAAATAAGCCCCAGGAACGGCACGAAATCACAAAGATCGATTTTCTGTTGCCGCGCCAGCCCTTAGACTTCCGAGCAGTTTGCCATAATCAATTCAGATGCCGCATCTTCAAGGGGGCAGAAATGCAAAATTCGGTCTGCGACGCGACAGCAGCCGGTTCCGGCCGGGAGGCCACGGATGGCCGCCGGTCGGCGCGCCGCATCGCCAAGTTCGGGCTCGCTACCAGCGCGGCTCTGGCGATGACGCTTTTCGCCGCGACAGGCGCGCAAGCACAATGCACCGCGACGGGAGCCGCGGCAATCATCGGCGGCTTCAATCTCGCACCCTTTGCATCGGGCGGCTCGGTCAATGCGCTCCTTTCGGCGATCAATGCGGCAAACACGGTCTTTCTGACGCAGTCGACCGCCTTCGTCAGCGCGCCTGGCAATCCAAAGCCTTATCAAACCGGCGGCGGCGTCTGGGCGCGCGGCATCGGCGGCGAGCAAGATTCGAAAAGCACGGCCATATCGAATTACAATTTCCTCGGTGCACCGGTTTCAGGCAACATCACCTGCCAGACCAAGACGCATCTCTCCTTCGGCGGCGTTCAGATCGGCACCGATATTTCCACCTTGAATGTCGACGGCTGGAATCTGCATGCTGGCTCGACGCTCGGCTATCTGGGTGCGACGGGT
>DAIESR010000555.1 GCA_027346205.1 Beijerinckiaceae bacterium | reverse complement strand
CTCGTCTCCACTTTTTCAACGGACCTCATCCCGGTCTCGATTTCAGTTGCAAGCGCCCGTAGATCGTCGACAAGTTTCCGAGACCTGGAGTCGATCGAAAACCGCATTTCAGGAATAGAGCCGCGATTATTTGCGGAGAATACATAATCGGCAGCGTTCATTGGGCATCTCCTATGGAATTCCGATCTTGATCAGCACGATAGCGAGCACGGTTTCAGCTTGTGCGCTTGTGAACTCTGACAGATCAGACATTTCTTTCAGCCTTATTTGATATGAAAGATGTCCTCGCGGAACCAAAGGATGATGAGTCCTATGGCCCCAGAGACGAGCGTGAAAAGGGCAGCCTTCACCGAATGCGTCTTGAATGAATCAGTGCTCTCGCGCCATGTGCGCAGATGCGCGAAGTCTTTTTGCAGAGCAATTGGATCTTCGATATCGACGCCAAGCGAAATCAACGTCTCACGCACAGCATCCCTAATGATTTCGCGGATCTGTTCCTTGTCATCCATGATGCCTCACGACTCTTATGGAATTTCGATCTTGATCGGCACGATCGCGAGCGACTTTCCAGTCACGTCGCCGGGCGCACGCTCGACATTGCCATCAATCATCGCCGAATAGACGCGGCCGCCGAGCGTGCAGCGGCCGAGCGCCTGGTTATCAGGAACAAGCGCCGCGTCGATCGCATCAAGCAATCCATTGATCGTCGTGTCCGGCACTGCATTGGCATCGGTCCCGGAATCGACATAGATGATAGCGAGAACGACCATTTTCCGCTTCGGCGGCACGCTGGGCGACGGCCGCATATATTCGTCCGAATGACAGAGCAGCATCAGCGCCGGCGTCGTCTCTGGTGTGAAGTTCTCAGGTGCTGCGTTGCGCCGTCCGATGCTCTTATAACCAGATCCTGCTGGCGCAAGCACGGCGAGAAGCGCATTGATCGCGTCTTCGCGCGTCGTCATGACTTAGCCCTCTTCCGTGACCGCTCCCATCACGGCCGCGCGGATCTCGGTGGCGATCTGGGCACGTACCGGTGCGAAGGCGCCTTGCAGCACATCGCGCGGCGCGATATGCGCGCCGGGCGAATGGACAACCCGCGCAAAGACCTCTCCGGCACTTCCTGTGAAATGGAGCGCCTTCTTCGTGCTCGGCCGAATTTCATGCGCCGGAATATTCGCACCATCTTCGAGAAAGCGGGCATAGAAGGCCTGCTTACCGCCCGCTGTTACAGAGCCCAATATGTACGTCTGGTCGCCGGTCACTTCGCCATGTATGCTTTCCGCATAGATGCCAGTGCGATATGGCGCACGTACTAAGACATCTCGGAGCAATCGCACTTCCCAAACCTCGACAACTGAGCGCAGCCGAGCTCTCATCCTCTCCGGAAGAGCATCTAGCCGCGCAACAGCACGATGCGAATCGACCTCGATCGCGAAAAGCTTGCTCATCACGCAACCCCGGCGGCGCGCAGTTCGATTCCGCCGGCCACCGCACGCTTCGAAGCATCGACCCGCACGATATTCAGCATGTCGCTATTACTGGAAAGCGTGACCCGATCATGTTTCTTAACTGGAAGCGGAAAGCGCTGCGCAGCGAGATCATCCACAAGCAAAACGATCTGCCGGTCGCCTTGGCTGATGCCTCCCAGCTGCGATCCGCTATAGCCGGTACGTTCCGGCTCATACCGATCGGGCTGATAATCCTCGACGAGAGCAATGACCGTCGCGGAAAAGCTCCGCGTGTTTGGCGCGAGCCCGAAAATGCGCGTGACGGTCACCTCTTCGCCGCGCATGGCAAGTGCTCGCCGATAAGCAGCAACCGCGGAGGGGTTGACCGTCATCGCGCGTTGACCATTATGCTGAGCAGTGTCGAGCTGCCATAGGTGCCGACGACAACAGCGACGGCGCGGAGCCGGTCGCCGAGAATGCCGTCAACACAAGTCCCCGCCGTCAATTGCTGTTGGCTCGGCGTCAGCGGCGTCGTCTGCGACGTGAGCCCCGAAAGATTGATGATCTTGATACCGCTCGCCGTCGTGAAGGCAACCGCGGCGATGTCAATCCACGTCTGGCCTTTATCAAGCGAGGTTTGAATGTAGGCCGTGCAGCTCGTCCCGCCGCTCCCCCATGCAAAATCGATCTCTATCGATGCCGCGAGCATGCCGTCGAGCCCGTCGGCGACATCGCCGATGAATATTCCGGCCCCGAGGCTCGATATCAGAAATGCGCTGCCCTTGTAGAGCAGCGGCACAACTCCGGGATTGTCCATGGAAATGGTCTCTCAAACGTTCCAGAGATCATGATCAAAAGTCGACGATCTTGAAACTCTCGATGACAGTGCCATCCTCTTCGAGATGCTGTGATCTTTTGATCACAGCAAGATCTTTCTCTGCCGGAATACGCCGTCCTTCGATCCTCATGATATATTCATCGAGATCATCGCCAGCGATGATCTCGATCCGCTCGGCGCCGAGCTTGCGGACAAGAGAAAGAATTTCCGATTCGATCGCTATCGAATAGCGAAGAACCCGCATGGCCATATCAGCTATCCTCACGAATAACAGAGATCTTGCGAAATGGA
>DAIESR010000536.1 GCA_027346205.1 Beijerinckiaceae bacterium | reverse complement strand
GCCTCTTTGATTGCCGTAGCGTAGGTTGCTGCGTCAGGTTCCATTTCAAATATGGCAATCAGAGCAGGGCTGTCGACGACGATCATAGTGCGTTGAGATCGTCCATGATTTCCTGCGGGGATCGCGTGTCGAGAAGAGGCGTGGCTGCGATCTCGGCTCCGAAGGCGAGTATTTTCTCGACGTTCATGCGGCGGCGATAGCGTTGCGGTTCAGCGTCGACACCGACAGCGCGCCCTCTCCTCGAGGGCCTGCCGAACGACATCCTCGACGGAGAGATGTTGCGCATCGGCCAAGCGTTTGGCGAGTGCTTCGGTTTCACGAGACAAATTGATCATAAGGTAATCTAGCACAAAGCGTGGCGAATGCCCAGAGAAGCCAAGTTTTCCTACAGGGCAATCGGGTGAAGCGATCTGCCGACCGCCCTCGTCCTTCGAGACGCCCACTGCGTGGGCTCCTCTGGATGAGGGCGATCACGAATTCGCGCGAGAAGCCCTTGTTGAGCACCATTCGCGGTCCCCTCGTGGTTCGAGACGGCCGCCATAGGGCGTCGCTGCGCAACGCCCTATGGCGGCCTCCTCACCATGAGGGGACCTTTCACCCGATTGCCCTGAGTTTTCCTATTCCAGCCTGACCACCACACTGTCCGACGCGCCTTTCGCATCCATCACCGACACACGCGCGAAGCCTGCGCCATCGGGTGCCCATGTCGATTGGCGTCGTAGATCCGGCGTGCCGATCGGCGCACCATTGACGATCCAGGTGAAGGGCGGCACGCCGCCTTGTGCCTTCAAGGCGAGCGGGCTCGCCGGTGCCGCATGTTCCGACAGGCCGAGATCGACGCGCGAGCCCGTTGGCGGATAGACGATCTTGAGTGCTGCCGTCTCAGTCGCGGCGAAAGTCTTCGGCGCGTCCTGACGCAAATGCCGCAAGGGCGGCGGCAGCTCGGCATTGCGGGCGATCAGCACGCCCGGCGGCTGCGGCAAGTTTTCATAAGTGCTGCCGATGCGGGCGAAGGCATCGAAGAGAATGGGCGCTGCGGCGAGCCGGCCGACGAGGCCGGGCACGGCGCCATTGTCCGGCCGCCCAACCCAGACGCCGATCGTGTCATTCTTGTCGAAGCCGACGGCGAAAGCATCGCGATAGCCATAGGACGTGCCGGTCTTGAAGGCGAGCTTTCCATAAGGCGCGTTTTCCGGCGGTGGCGCGCCGCGCAGAATATCGGCGACATACCAGGCCGCCACGGGCTCTGTGACGCGGCGCAGCGGCTCTTTTGCGGTGGCGGTCGCCTCCGCTTTCCGCTCGATGAGATTGGGTACGCTGCCGCCGCGCGCGAGCCCCGCATAGAGACGTGTGAGATCGACGAGTCTGATCCCGAGCCCGCCGAGCCCGACGGCCAAACCGGGCGGAGAATCCTTAGGCAAAACGATATCTGCGCCGGCATTGTGCAGCCGCGCGAGAAAACGCGCCGGCCCGACCGCGGCGAGAAGCTCGACGGCCGGCAGGTTGAGCGACATTTGCAAGGCATGGCGCGCGGTGACATTGCCTTCATAGCCCAGCGTGAAGTCTTCCGGCGCATAGAGGCCATAGCGGGTCGGGCGATCTTCGAGCATGGTTTCGGGATGCGCCAGCCCCGTCTCGAAGGCGAGCGCATAGATGAAAGGCTTCAGCGCCGAGCCGGGGGAGCGCAGCGCCTCTGTCATGTCGATCGCGCCGGCGCGCGCCGCTGAGAAATAATCCGGGCTGCCGACATGGGCGCGGATCTCGCCTGTTTGATTGTCGATGACGAGAATCGCGACCGAGATTTTCGGCCCGAGCCTCTGCGCATTGTCGCGTGCCAGCGCTTCGAGCGAAGCTTGCCATGTCGCATCCAAGGTCAGGCGATGGATGCGATGCTTGGTATCGGCGCGCAGCGCTTCTTCGGCCGCATGGGCTGCGAGCGTCGGGAAAGGCCGCCGCGCCTTGGGCATGGATTCGTGCTTGACCGCGTCGCGCTCGGCCCTCGTGATGATGCCGCGCGCAGTGACGCGATCGAGCACTCTGTCGCGTGCCGTTTCGGCGATTGCGGGAAATCGATCGGGTCGCCGCACCTCGGGCGCCTGCGGCAAGGCGACGAGAAGCGCTGCTTGGGCGATGGACAGCCGCTTCGGCTCCCTGCCGAAATAGGCGAGGCTCGCGGCTCTGATCCCTTCGATATTGCCACCATAGGGCGCGAGCGCGAAATAAAGATCGAGAATTTCTTTCTTGCTGTGATGTCTTTCGATCTCGATCGCGCGCACGATTTGGCGGAGTTTTGCGGCGATGGATTTTTCCTGGCGAGGCTCCAGCAATCTTGCGACCTGCATCGTCAAAGTCGAGCCGCCGGAGACGATATGCCGATGCCAGAGCCATTGCAGGGCCGCACGGCTGAGCGCTTCGAAATCAACGCCCTGATGCGCGTAGAAGCGATGATCCTCATAGGCGAGAAGCATCGCAACAAAGCGCGGATCGACATCATCGAGCGTCGCCGGCAGGCGCCAGCGTCCGTCTTCCATCGTGAAGGCGCGCAGAAGCTTACCGTTGCGATCGAGGACGACGGGCGAGCCGTGCGCCGTGTCGGCGAGATCGAGCGGGCCGGGCGCTGTGAGATAGGCGCGTGCAGTGAGGATGCTTATGAGTCCCAGCCCGACGACCACCAAGAGGAGCGACGCTACCCACCAGCGCCGCCAGCTCTTCTTGACCCTGGTCATTTCGCGGTCGTCACATCGAGAGTGCCGAAGCCGGAGCGGCCATAGCGCTGTGGCCGGTACATGTCTTCGATCGTTGCCGCCGGCAGAATGTAATGGCCCGGCGTCACCGCGCGCACGATATAGGCGAGGCTGAACGTCGCTTTATTCTTGCCATCGCGATTGAAGGCAGCGACGAAACGATCGTCGTGATATTCGGTATGAGCGGGCTGAATATCGCTTTTGATCCAGGAGAGCGCTGCGACCGAGCCGCCGTCGAAGAGATCGGGATTGTCGATCTCCAAGCCCGCCGGCAGCGGATCGGTGAGAATGAGCCTTGCATAGGCCGCCTGGGTCTCTGTGACCTTCAAGGTGACGACGAAGCGGTCGTTCTGCTTGATCTTCGTCGGATCGAGTCTGTCGCCGGCGAGCGTGTAATAGCCGCGCTCGATCTGATAGCCCTTGCCGCCGGCCGGTTCCGGCACGTAAGGATTGCCCATTGTCGTAATGGCAATCTGCGTCGGCGCTGAGCTTTGATTGGTGATCTTCACCGTCTTGCCTTCGAGCGCGGCCGCCGTCCATGTGCGATAATAGGTGCCCTTTCGTTCAATGTCGTCGTCGCTGATGTCGATCGCCGCGGCCTTGTCCGCCAGCGCTTCGGCCGCGAGGACCATCCAGGCATTTTCCTGCGTATTGGTAATGCCGATCGCATCGCGGGCATTTTCGACGACATGAATCGCCCGTTCAATTTCCCCGGACGAAGCGCCGGCCTCGATGGCGAGCGCCAGAACGCCGGCACCGTCACGCAGGCGCGAGCCATAGTCGACGCGGGAGAACAGACTGTCCTTCGCGGCGGCGAGGCTTTGATCGGCAGCGGCGAAGACTTTGGCCGAGCGGGGGCGGTCGCCGAGCAGCGCCAGCGCGGCGCCGAGCTGCGCGCGCGACAAAGGACTGTCGAATGATGCGAGCTGCGTATCGGCGAGATAGCGCAGATCGCTCATCACCGGACGGCCGTTGCGCGCCAGCACATAGGTCGCATAAGCGAGCGGCGCTGCCTGTCCCGCTTCGATCTGGCTCGTATTGGCGACATAATTGCGCAGCCGCTCGAGCGCCATGTCGAAGGCCTTCTGCGGCACTGAATAGTTCTGCTCGCGCGCACGGGTCAGAAAATCCGTGACATAGGCATGCAGCCACATGTCATCGGCATCATTCGCTCCCCAGAGACCGAATGTGCCGTTCGAATCTTGCCGCGCCAGCAGCCGGTCGATCGTCTTTTGCACACGATCGGAGACGCCCGTGTCGATCGCGAGCGATTCGAGATTGGCGAGCTTATTGACATAGAGCAGCGGCAGAGCGCGGCTCACGAGCTGTTCCGAACAGCCGAAGGGATAGCGATCGAGCGATTGCAGCAATGCTGCGACATTGATCCCCGTGAGCGGCGAGATGGCGGCGGAGACGCGTCCTGTACCGGGCAGGAATTCCGCCAGAAGATCGCTCGACAGAGTGATGCTCTCGCCCGGTGCCAGAGGCTTCAGCATCCTGCGATAAAGCTCCGACGTGCCGGGCTCGATCTTGATCGCGAGATCCTGCGCCACTTCGAGATTGGGGCCTGTCAGCTTCACATTGAGATCGGCGCGGCCTATGCCGGCTGCGGTGAGCGGAACGGCGAGCGAAGTCTTCTGCCCCGCGGCGAGCTTGATCGTCTTGTGCAGAGCATCGGCAGCGATGGAAACCGGGCCATGCGCA
>DAIESR010000533.1 GCA_027346205.1 Beijerinckiaceae bacterium | reverse complement strand
TTTTGGAAGAGTCGATCGACTTTTCCGACCAAGATCATTCTCTATCTTTTTAAAATAAAGCAGCAACATCGGTCGATATCCGACCGACAGGCCTTTATGATCACTTCCGAATTACAATCTATGATACCAAAAATTTTGCGTTTGGCGAGATTTACTCACAAACTTATTTTTGTCTGCAGCTACTCCGCCGCCGCGACATAAGTCGCTGGATCGTAATTCAGGATCGGCGCGAGCCAGCGCTCCATCTCGGCGACGTCCATCCCCTTGCGCCGCGCATAATCCTCGACCTGGTCGCGTTCGATCTTGCCGACGCCGAAATAATAGCTTTGCGGATGCGCGAAATAGAGTCCGCTGACCGATGAGCCGGGCCACATGGCATAGGATTCGGTGAGCGTGACGCCGATCCGCCGCTCGGCTTCGAGCAGACGGAAGAGGGTCGCTTTTTCGGTATGGTCGGGCTGGGCCGGATAGCCGGGCGCGGGCCTGATGCCGCGATAGGCTTCTTCGACGCGTTCGTCATTCGTCAGATTTTCGTCCGGCGCATAGGCCCAGAATTCCTTGCGCACGCGCTCATGCATGCGTTCGGCAAAGGCCTCGGCGATCCGGTCGGCCAGCGCCTTGACCATGATCGAGCGATAATCGTCATTGGCCATGGCGAAACGCTCGGCGAATTTCTCTTCGCGCGCGCCGGCCGTCACGACGAAAGCACCGATGTAATCGGGTTTGCTGCCTTCCGGCGCGATGAAATCGGCGAGCGCGAGATTGGCGCGGCCTTCGCGCTTGCCCAATTGCTGACGCAGGCTGTGAAATGTCGCAAGCTCCTCGCTGCGCGACTCGCCCGTATAGAGCCTGATGTCGTCGCCAACGGTGTTAGCCGGCCAGAAGCCGATGATCGCCTTGGGGTCGAACCAGCGTTCCGCGACGATGCGCTGAAGCATTTCCTGGGCATCTTCAAAAAGCTGCCGTGCGGCTTGGCCTTGCTCGGCATCTTCGAGAATCGCCGGATAGCGGCCGCGCAATTCCCAGGCCTGAAAAAAGGGGGTCCAATCGATATAGGGCACCAGCTCTTCGACAGAATAGGTGCCGAAGACACGTGTGCCGGTGAAGAGCGGCTTCGGCGGCTGATAAGCGGCGAAATCAGCCTTGAACGCATTGGCGCGGGCTTTCGCGAGCGTGATGCGTGCCTTGTCAAGCTCCGCCCGCGCATGAGCGTCCGCGACTTTGCGATATTCAGCGCGGATGTTTTCGATATAGGCGTTACGGTTGTCAGGCGACAGCAGCGCCTGCACCGTACCGACGGCGCGGCTCGCATCTGTCACATAGACCGTCTGACCACGGCTGTAGTTCGGATGGATCTTGACGGCCGTATGCACGCGGCTCGTGGTCGCGCCGCCGATGAGAAGCGGCAGATCGAAACCTTCGCGTTCCATCTCCGCGGCGACGAAGCACATTTCGTCGAGCGAAGGCGTGATGAGGCCCGAAAGGCCGATGCAATCGACCTGTTCCATGCGCGCCGTCTCGAGAATCTTGGCCGCTGGCACCATGACGCCGAGATCGATGATCTCATAATTGTTGCAGGCGAGAACGACGCCGACGATATTCTTGCCGATGTCATGAACATCGCCCTTGACCGTCGCCATCAAGATCTTGCCGGCGGTCTGCCGCGTGATGCCGCTCTTGGCCTTTTCCGCCTCCATGAAGGGCATGAGATAGGCGACAGCCTGTTTCATCACGCGGGCCGATTTGACGACCTGCGGCAGGAACATGCGGCCGGAACCGAAGAGATCGCCGACGACATTCATGCCGGCCATCAATGGGCCTTCGATCACATGCAGCGGATGCGTCACCTTCTGTCGTGCCTCTTCGACATCGGCTACGATGAATTCGGTGATGCCGGCGACGAGCGCATGTTCGAGCCGTTTCTCGACCGGGGCCTCGCGCCAGGCGAGATCCTTTTCCCTGATCTCGCCCGCCTGGCCCTTGAAGCGCTCGGCGAGCGCGAGCAGCCGCTCGGTTGAATCCGCGCGGCGGTTCAAGACGACATCCTCGCAGGCCTCGCGCAGCTCCGGATCAATGTCCTCATAGACGGAGAGCTGGCCGGCATTGACGATGCCCATATCCATGCCGGCCGCGATCGCATGATAGAGAAAGACAGAATGCATCGCTTGGCGTACGCGCTCATTGCCGCGGAATGAGAAGGAGAGGTTCGAGACGCCGCCGGAAATATGGACCAAGGGGAAGCGCTTGCGAATTTCGCGAGCACCTTCGATGAAATCGACGCCGTAATTATTATGCTCCTCGATCCCCGTCGCGACGGCGAAAATATTCGGATCGAAGATAATGTCTTCCGGCCGGAAGCCGACCTGCTCGGTCAAGATCTTATAGGCGCGGGCGGAGATCTCGACCTTGCGCGTCATCGTGTCCGCCTGGCCCTTGTCGTCGAAGGCCATCACGATGACGGCCGCGCCATAGCGCAGCACCTTTTTGGCCTCGGCGATGAATTTCTTTTCGCCTTCCTTCATCGAGATCGAATTGACGATCGATTTTCCCTGTAGGCATTTGAGACCCGCCTCGATCACCGAGAATTTCGATGAATCGACCATCACCGGAACGCGGGCGATGTCGGGCTCCGCCGCGATAAGGTTCAGAAACTCGACCATCGCCTTTTCCGAATCGAGCAGACCCTCATCCATGTTGACGTCGATGACATTGGCGCCTGCGATCACTTGATCGCGGGCGACATCGAGTGCGGCGGCGAAGTCGCCGTCCTTGATCAGCTTGCGGAATTTGGCCGAGCCCGTGACATTGGTGCGCTCGCCGACATTCACGAATTTAATGTCCGAGGTGAGCGTGAAAGGCTCAAGGCCCGAGAGCCGCAGCAGCGGCGTAATCTCGGGGATTTTCCGTGGCGCGATTCCTTTCACACGCTCTGCGATGGCGGCAATATGCTCGGGCGTCGTGCCGCAGCAGCCGCCGACGATATTGACGAGACCGGATTCGGCGAATTCGCCGATGAGCGAGGCCATATATTCGGGGCTCTCGTCATAGAGACCGAATTCATTCGGCAGGCCGGCATTGGGATAGGCGCAGATCAAAGTGTCGGCGATGCGCGACAGCTCGGCGAGATGGGCGCGCATCTCGCGCGCGCCGAGAGCGCAATTGAGGCCAATGCTGAGCGGGTTTGCGTGGCGCAGCGAATAATAGAAGGCTGTCGGCGTCTGGCCGGACAGGGTGCGCCCTGAAAGATCGGTGATCGTGCCGGAGATCATCACCGGCAGGCGCTGCCCCAATTTCTCGAAGGTTTCGTCGACGCCGGCAAAGGCGGCCTTGGCGTTCAGCGTGTCGAAGATTGTCTCGATGATGATGATGTCGGCGCCGCCTTCGATCAAAGCTTCGGTGGCTTCGGCATAGGCGATGCGCAAATCATCGAAGCTGACGGCGCGATAGCCTGGATTGCTCACATCCGGCGAGATGGAGGCGGTCTTGTTGGTCGGGCCGAGCGCGCCCGCGACGAAGCGGCGACGGCCGTCCTTGGCTTGCGCTTCGGCAGCCGCAGCGCGGCAGAGGCGCGCCGACTCGCGATTCATCTCCGGCACCAGCGCTTCCATGCCGTAATCGGCTTGCGCAATCCTGGTCGAGGAGAATGTGTTGGTCGCGATAATATCCGCGCCGGCCATCGCATAGGCGAGATGGATCGCGAGGATCGCATCAGGCTGGGTCAGGACCAGGAGATCATTATTGCCGCGCAGATCACGCGGCCAATCCTTGAACCTGTCGCCGCGAAAATCGGCTTCGCTGAATTTGTGCGTCTGGATCATCGTGCCCATGGCGCCGTCGAGCACGAGGATGCGCTCGGCCGCAGCAGTGCGGAGCACTCCCGCGGTGTCGGTTTCGGGCAGGGGGGATATGTCTTTCTCGGCCATGGTCATAGGAACTCGAAACTATGTGGGGCACTCCTTCTCCCGCTGGCGGGAGAAGGTGTCATGCGAAGCATGACGGATGAGGGTTCTTTCAACTCGCATCACCCCTCATCCGACCCTCGCCCCCGCGAGGGCCACCTTCTCCCGCAAGCGGGAGAAGGGAAGCCGCCGCCCCCGCTTTCGGTGGAGTGTCCCGCTTCGGTCGGACACCGAGCAGATGGCAAGTGGCGAAGACGAG
>DAIESR010000527.1 GCA_027346205.1 Beijerinckiaceae bacterium | reverse complement strand
AGCGCATGGTCGGTGAATGCTGTCAGCCATCGGCTTCTTGGCCCGATGATCAAGCTCGAGTTCGCGGGCGGACCCGGCTTCGATCTCACGGCGCAGGAGGCCGGCATATTGGCGAAAGCGCTCGCCGCCGTGCGCGAGGGCAAGAGCCCAGTCGATGAAGTCTATATGAGCCCGATCGCCAGCAATGGCGATTTTTCGGGCAAGGTCGGACCGGATGGGGTCAGCGTCGCGGCTGCGACGCCGATCGTGCTTGGTTGGGACGATGTCGGCAAACTCGCCGCGGCGCTCGCTGCGCTGGCCGGAGAAGCTTCGCGTCTCGCAATGACGGCCTACTTGCCATGTTCTCGATCTTCGAGGCATGGCGTGAGGCGTCCCTTCAAAAACTTAGTATAACATGCGCCTCGTAGTTGATCATCCGCGCGGCCGAAGTCGGAGCGTCGGCCCGAGATCGTGCAGCGCGGATGTCGTCATTCAACAAGCGGCGCGGGCGGCCACTGAACCTCTATTTCGCCGGTTTCAATTGTACCAGATAGCCGACAATCGGGTCGACGTCCTGCTTGGCAATCGGCGCCTTGAAGACATTGATCATTTTGGCGACTTCAGCGGTCCAGCCGGCTTTCGACATTGGCGGTTGGTTGAACACCATATCGGCCGAATGGCAGGCTAGGCAGTTGTTGTTGATCGCTTCCGAGCCAGGGCCTGGTGGGAAGCTTTTGTCGCTGCTCGGCAGCTCGACGCTCACCGATTTCAGGGCAAAGGGCGCCTTAGCCTGCGCCGAAATCGGCATGAAGCCGAGACCGAGGAGGGCCACAGCGGAGAGTATTGCTCGATACATGAGATGATTCTCCTCAGGCTGCGACGACAGCGATCGACTCGATGACATTGCGCATGAATCCGGCGGGGTTCCAATTCGGGGTATCAGGTTGAGCGATGCCATGATCATTGGTGCAACGAACCATCACGGAGTATTTGCCTGGGGTGGGCAAAGTGAATTGCGCGTGCCATTGGCGGAAGCTGTATTTGCCCTCGTCCTTTCCGAGCCGCGTGCTCTGCCAGCTTTTCCCCCCGTCGGTCGAGATCTCCACCTTCTTGACGCCGGTATCGCCCCCCAAGGCGATGCCGCGAACCAAGTTCGGCTTGCCCGCGTGCACGCTGGCGCCGGAATGGAGATTCGTCACGAAGGAACGGGGAACCATTCGGTTGATCGGGACCATCTTCAGACCGGTCTCGCCGGGTTTCATATTCGCGTGCGGCGTGTCCGGAATGGTGTAGGCGGTCTTCATCCAGAAATTCGTATCGGGTTGGTTCAGAACCTCGATGTCGTGCAACATCTTGATCCAATAGGTCGCGTACCAGCCAGGCACGACAAGGCGCAGCGGAAAGCCGTTCAGCAGCGGCATCTGCTCGCCATTCATCGCATAAGCGATCATCACGTCACCGTCGCGGGCGTGATCGATGTCCAGTGATTTCAGGAAATGCGGGGCATCTGAGACCGTCGGCTGTTCCAGGCCGCGGAGGCGGACTTGCAAAGCGCCGGCTTTGACGCCTGCCTTATCGAGTACATCCTTCAGACGGACCCCAGTCCAGCGCGCATTGCCCATCGCGCCGTTGCCCCATTCGCCGCCTGCCACGCGCGGCTGGAAGAAGCCGCGTGAATTGCCGGAGCATTGATTGACTGCGGCAATTTCGGTGCGCTCAAATCCGTGAATGAGATCCTTCAACGACAGTGATAGAGGACGGCCGACATGGCCGTGGATCTTCAGCCTGAATGTGTTTACATCGATGGAGTTCGGTATTCCCGCCCAATGCCAACGGACAAAGAATTGATCGTTGGGCGTGAACACACCTTTGTCGAAGACCTCGAAAGGCGTCTCCAGAAGAGGCGCCCGCGTGCGCTGCAAGATCATTTTGCCTTTTTGCGGAAAGGCCGTCGTGAACGGCCGCTCGTCGACTCCCCCCGGGAACGCGAGGTTCACCATATTCTCTGCCCAGCCGGCGCTCGCCCAGCTCGGCGCCGAGAGGAGAGCCAATCCGCCGGCCCCCGCCTTGCCGAGCAGATAGCGACGCGTCATCAAGCGACGAAGTGCAGCTTCGTCTTCCATGTCGTTCCTCCGTTGCGATCTATGTTTTTCTTTCCGATAGACGCGCCCGCGCATTCGACTTTCGATCCAATGCCTCATTGTTTCGAGCGAAGACCAGCGGCGACTCATCCGTTGTACGCGAATGAGACCAAGGCGCTCCGCGCATCAGCCTATCCAGAGGATTCAAAATATTCCAACATCTCA
>DAIESR010000169.1 GCA_027346205.1 Beijerinckiaceae bacterium | reverse complement strand
ATATCCGGAACATTAGGCGTGTCATCATCACGAGACGGGTCTTGCTGAGGCTGCTTTCAAGACGATCATGGTCGAACCCGTAAGCTCTCTCACCAGTGAAGTCAGGCCGATCGAAGCCGGCGCGCATGTGACGGCTGTCGCTTTTCTCGGTGCTACGCCCGTCCTGGCGCTCGGCGACGGGAGTGTGGTCGTCGTCGGTGCATCCGATGAGAAGCGCATTGGCGTGTATGAGGATGGCGCCATCCTCGTCGCTGCCCAGGCTGGCAAAAGACTCGTCACCGGCGGCGGCGATGGCCGCGTCTATGCGTTCGACGCCGATGGCTCGTATGAAGAACTTGCTGATGAGAAGGGCAAGTGGATCGATGCGCTGATCGGCCGGGACGATTTTTCGATCGCATGGTCGACCGGCCGGCAGGTTCGTGCGCGTGATCCCAAAGGCGTGGTCAAGAGTTTTACGGCCCCTTCATCGGTGCGCGGCCTTGCTTATGCGCCCAAGGGCTATCGCCTTGCCATCGCGCATTACAATGGCGCGACGCTTTGGTTTCCCAACGCCGCGGCGCCAGCCGAAGTGCTGGAATGGAAAGGCGCACATCTCGATGCGATCTTTTCGCCCGATGGACGCTTCCTCGTCACATCGATGCAGGAAAATGCATTGCACGGTTGGCGGCTCGCCGACAAGCGCGACATGCGCATGACCGGCTATCCAGCCAAGACGCGTTCGCTCTCCTGGTCCTCCGATGGCCATTGGCTGGCGACTTCGGGAGCGGATGCCTGTATCGTCTGGCCGTTCAAGGATAAAGACGGACCGATGAACAAGGAGCCGCGCGAATGCGGCGTGCGGCAGGCCCAGGTCTCGCGCGTGGCCTTCCATCCGAAGGTGCCGGTGATCGCGATCGGCTATGACGATGGTTGGATTCTCCTTTGCCGGCTGGTCGATGGCGCCGAAATTCTGGTGCGCCGGCCGGAGCAGGAGGGACAAGATCCCGTATCCGCGCTCGCATGGGATGCTGCGGGCAGCCGGCTGCTCTTCGGCACCACCGAAGGCAAGGCTGGCCTTCTTCGCATGCCCGCTTGAGCCGCCTCGGCGGCGCGCGGATATTAGAAATCGGAAGCATATTCTAGCGTCGGAACAGGGTGCGCGAAGTTGGTGCGGGATTACGCTTCCCGAGATGACAATCCGCCGAAATTCTGGTGAAGTTCCGGTGCTCGTCCATTGGCTCTCCATCAAGCAATGAGTGGATGTTCTTCATCGGATAAGTCTTTCAACTTTTCCGGCTAGGAGATCGGATGATCATTCGCCGCCTTGCTTTGTTCTTCGCCATGCTGTCCGGTCTCGTGA
This sequence comes from Beijerinckiaceae bacterium, assembly GCA_027346205.1. GTDB lineage: Bacteria > Pseudomonadota > Alphaproteobacteria > Rhizobiales > Beijerinckiaceae > Methylovirgula. Next base: position 684 of record DAIESR010000169.1, on the reverse strand, counting down.
CGACGCAGATGCCGGAATATTGGCAGCAATATCGGCAGCGGCTCGAAGGTGCGATCGACGAATTGAGCGCGATCGTCACACAGTTCGATGCTGATAATGCCGCTCATAATTTGACGCGGGGACAAGGCATTGCGCATCTGGAAGAAAGCCCGGACCCGCTTGTCAGGGCGCGCGGCATACAGATGCAGCATATTGCCGAGCGGCTTGGAAGGCTGCGGCAAGCTGATGTGGCCTTCACTGAGCGCAATCTGCCGGACAAATGGTGGAGGCTCGCGACGACCTTCGATCCTACCGTCGCGACGCGGGCTTATGAGGCCTATCAGCCGGCGGTGCCGACGACATGGGATGGGTTTATCGCGGGGCTCGTCGGCTTCTTCATCGGCGGTGGCCTCATTCATCTCTTTGGTCTGCCGATCCGTTACCGACATAAAATATTCAAGCACCACGGGCCGGCTGCGACCGACGCGACGAATGTGCGGGCATGACGGCGGTGCGTTGGCGTCATTTTTGATTGCCGTAAAGTTTATTCAAAATTTCCAATAATTTGTGGTGGCGGAGAAGCGTTATCTTGTCCTTTGTCGGAAAAGCTCGCGTGTCATGGATTGCCGGCCCAAGGGAAATCGAGATGCGGCTATTGACCTGCATCGAAACTGCCGCAATGTTGACGCTTATGGTCAGGGTGAA
>DAIESR010000167.1 GCA_027346205.1 Beijerinckiaceae bacterium | reverse complement strand
GCGATTGGAACCAGGCTTGGTCCATGTCGATCGTGTCGCGATAAACGATCGGCGCGATCGCATCGAAGAAGGCAAGTTCCGTCTCGCCGATGAGGTCTCTGAGCGCGTCGGCGAGGCTCGGCGAGGTGAGCGGGCCGGTGGCGATGATCACCTCGTCCCAATCCTGCGGCGGCAGGCCCTCGATCTCGCCGCGCACGATCTCGATCAAGGGGCAGGATGCGATCGCTTGCGTGACGTCATTGGCGAAGCCCGTGCGGTCGACGGCCAGCGCGCCGCCGGCCGGCACCTGATGCCGATCGGCCGCCGCCATGATCAGCGAGCCCAGTCGCCGCAGCTCGCGATGCAAAATACCGATGGCGCTCGCCTCCGCATCATCGGCACGGAAGGAATTGGAGCAGACAAGCTCGGCGAAATCGCCGCTCTGATGCACGGGCGTCGATTTCACCGGCCGCATTTCATGCAAGATGACATGAATGCTGCGCTGAGCGATCTGCCAAGCGGCTTCTGAGCCGGCGAGGCCGGCGCCGATGACATGGATCGGCCGTTCGGGTTTTTCTGGCATAGGTGGAAACTAGCGTACATGCGGCGCAGCGCAAAGCCGCTGCGGATCGGTCGTGGGCAGCGGCGTTAGAATGGCGCGTCGAGCGTTTCCTTCGCGGCGCCGAGCGCCTGCGTTTTGGCCAGCGCGGCTTCGATCATCGGAAGCACGTCCTCAACCTGCTCGGCAACAAGATAATGCACCTCGAAGGCAGGCCGGATAAAGCCCTGTTCGCGCATATGCTCGAAGAGCGCGCGCAACGGTCGCCAGAAGCCGGCGATGTCGGCGATCACGACCGGCTTGGTATGACGGCCGAGCTGCACCCAGGTCAATTGCTCGACGAGTTCTTCCAAAGTGCCAACGCCGCCCGGCAGCGCGATGAAGGCATCGGCGCGCTCGAACATGATCCGCTTGCGGCTATGCATGTCGGGAACGATGACATGCGTCTGCGCTTTTTCGAGAAGCTGATCATGTGCCGTCAGGAAAGACGGGATGATGCCGGTGACCGAGCCGCCATGTTCGAGGACGGAATTGGCGATGATGCCCATAAGTCCCCTGCCGCCGCCGCCATAGACGAGGCCGATTCCGGCTTCCGCGAGGATGCGGCCGAGTTTGTGCGCGGCGGCATCATACAGCGGATCGGTTCCGGCGGCGGAGCCGCAATAGACGCAAATGTTGCGGATCACGGGATCGCTCGAGGTTTCGGCATTGGCTTCGATGGGGATTTGGGTCATCGCGGGTAATGTAGTCCGGAATTCAGCGGATTTCCTTGCTTTTGGCTGGCGTCGCGCGCATTCGAGGACTGGCGTCCATTGGACGGATGCCATTATTCTAGCGCGATCTTGCAGGCGAAAGGCGGCGGAAAGGCGCGTTGCTTGTGGGTCATTCGTATGGCGGGTTCATGACCGCCAACCTATAGTTCGGCGTGAAAGGTAAAAGGTGATGGTCCGCGCGCAAATCGTCGCTCTCTCTGTCGGGGCAACTATCGCTGTCATTGGCGGCGTGCTTGCTTGGCAAGGACTATTGCCGGGCGTGCCGCCTATGAAGCCCAGAATTGTCAATGAAGCGCCTCTGCCGGCAAAAAGCGATCCCGCCAAGCCGGTGCCGGCACCGAAATCTTCCACGCAGGTCGAGCCGAAAGCAGCGGTAGCAAACGGTGCTCCTGCGCCAGTTGCTCCCGACCTCGGCCAGAAGGAGGGCGGCAAAAAGCCGGAAGTCGCGCGCGCCGCACCCGAAGCCGCCGTGGCTGCTCAGAAGCCCGAAAGCGCGCCGGCGCCTAAACCAGTGACGAGCGCCCCGCCGCCGCAGCCCGCGCCGATCATTCCGAAATTCGACACGGTGCGTGTCGAGCCTTCTGGAGAGTTTGTCGTCGCGGGCCATGGCGGGCCGGGCGCGAAGGTCGATCTGATGGCTGGCGACAAAGTTGTGGCGCAAGCGCAGGCCGATGCGGGCGGCGATTTCGTCATGGTGCCTCAGGCTTTGGCGCCCGGCAATTATGTTTTGGCGCTGCGCAGCTATTCCGGCAAGGGGACGGCCGTTCAGTCGGTCCAGACGGTCACAGTCTCAGTTCCGGCGAAAGGCCAGAAGGGTCTGGTCGTGGCTCTCACCGAGCCGGGCAAGGCGAGCGTTCTTTTGGCCGATCCAACGGCCAAAGCCGCCGCGGCGCCGGCCGAGAAAAAGGCCGAGCCACTGGCCAAGGAAAAGCAGCCGACGGCGCCAGTGGCGCCGGAAGTGGCCTTCAAGACGGTGGAATCCGAGAAGGGTGGCTTCTACGCCACCGGCATCGCCCCGCCGGGGACGCATCTGCGGATCTATCTCAATGGAAGCCGCGTGGCGGATGTCGTCGCCGATGCCGAGGGGCGCTGGTCGATGACGATCGGCAAAGGCATGACACCAGGGCATTATGCCGTCCGCGCCGACGCTATCGATGCTGCCGGTAAAGTGATGGCTCGCGCTGAAGTGCCTTTTGATATTCCAGCCGGCGCTGTCATGGCCAAGCTCGAACGCAAGTTTGAACCGGCGGGCGAAACCGGGAGCGAATCCAAGAATGGTGCGCAGTCCAAGACGACCGCACCCGCTCCGGCCAAGGATGAGGGCTTGCAATCCTCCGCGCCCAAGATGGCGGACACGGGCCTCAAGCCCGCTGATGCAGCAGCCAAGAAAGAGGTTGCGGCCAATGCTCCGCCCCAGACCGCGACGAGCAGTGCGGTCGTGCCCGAAATCAGCACGGCATCCGTCCATCGCGGCGACAGCCTCTGGCGGATCAGCCGCAAGATTTTCGGCCGTGGCATTCGGTATACGTTGATCTATGCGGCCAATGCCGGCCAAATCCGCGATCCCAATCTGATCTATCCGGGACAGGTCTTCGTGCTTCCGAAAGCCGATCATTGAGGCGCATGTCGCCAGATCGAGCGCCGATCAATGCGCGTCCCCGGGTTCCGTCGCGCAAAAGATGCGTTTTTCGCCGTGCCGCTTTATATGAAGGTGAATTGGTGCCACTGAACGCGGGCCGCGTCTGCCGGGCTCGAGCGGCCTTGAGCGAATGTCACGATCCTTGCCTCCTGTTTCCGCGTCCGCCACGCCGGCCGCCTCCGATAAAGCGTCTTTCGGCGAATCGTCCTCTCGCGAAACCTGGCGAAGGCTTTGGCCTTATGTCTGGCCGAGCGATCGGCGCGATTTGCAGCGGCGCGTCTTTGCGACCTTCGGCCTTTTGTTGCTCGCCAAGCTCGTTACCATCGCCATTCCCTATTCGTTCAAATGGGCGACGGACTCGCTGACGGGGCAGGGCGGTCCGCATCACATTTTCGGAATTGTCGCGGGTTCGCTGGCACTGACTGTTCTCTATGGCATGCTGCGTGTCGGCATGGCGGCGTTCACTCAGGCGCGTGATGCGGTCTTTGCGGCTGTTGCGATGCATGCGGTGCGGCGCCTCGCCACCGATGTCTTCGTCCATCTGCATCAGCTGTCGCTGCGCTTTCATCTCGAACGCAAGACCGGCGGATTGACCCGCGTGCTGGAGCGCGGCCGCAATGCGATCGAGACCATCGTCCGCACCATGGTGCTGATCGCAATCCCGACGGCCGTGGAATTCGTGCTGATCCTTGCCGTCTTCATCATCCAATTCGATTGGCGCTACGCGGCGGCTGTCGCGGTGATGATCCTCGCCTATATGGCCTTCACCTTCAGTGCCACCAACTGGCGCATCGCGATCCGCCGCTCGATGAACGAGAGCGATACGGAGGCCAATACGAAGGCGATCGACAGCCTCCTGAATTTCGAGACGGTCAAATATTTCGGCGCCGAGACGCGTGAAGCCGAGCGCTACGACAATTCGATCGCGCGCTATGAAAAAATGAGCATCAAGACCTATACGTCCTTGACCTATCTGAATTTCGGCCAGGCGCTGATCTTCACCGTGGGGCTCACGACGGTGATGGTGATGACCATCGCCGGCATCAGGCACGGCGCCAACAGCATCGGTGATTTTGTGCTCGTCAATGCGATGATGATCCAGCTCTACCAGCCGCTGAACTTTCTCGGCATGGTCTATCGCGACATCCGTCAGGCGAAGATCGATCTCGAAATGATGTTCGATGTCTTGGCGCAAAATCCGGAGATCGTGGACAGACCCGATGCCAAGCCGCTCGTCGTGCAGGGCGGCTATTTGCGCTTCGACAATGTCCTCTTCCGCTATGATGCGGATCGCGAGATTCTGAAAGGCGTCAGCTTCGATGTGCCGCCGGGCAAGACCGTCGCCATTGTGGGGCCTTCGGGTGCCGGTAAATCGACGATTTCGCGGCTTATCTTCCGTTTCTACGAGCCATACGCTGGCCAGATCACCATAGACGGACAGGACATCGGCGCGGTGACACAGAATTCCTTGCGCGGGGTGATCGGCATGGTCCCGCAGGACA
>DAIESR010000509.1 GCA_027346205.1 Beijerinckiaceae bacterium | reverse complement strand
TTGGTATGAGCGCAATGGCGTCACCTTGCATGCTAGCGAGAAGATCGTCCATATCGATCGAACCGCCCGCGAAGTCATCAGCGAGTCCGGCCGTCGCACGCCCTATGATGTGCTGATGCTGGCGACAGGCTCTTTGCCGATCATGTTGCCGATACCCGGCGCGGCACTGCCCGGGGTGCTCACTTTCCGGACGGTCGCTGATGTCAATGCCATGCAGCGTGTGGCGGAAAAAGGCGGCAGCGCCGTGGTGATCGGTGGCGGCCTGCTCGGCCTCGAAGCCGCCTATGGGTTGAAGCGCCGCGGGATGGATGTGACCGTCGTGCATCTGATGCCGCATCTCATGGAACGCCAGCTCGATCCGGTCGCTGGCGCCATGCTCAAAGAGGATCTTTCCCGCCGTGGCATCGCGGTCATCACCAATGCCTCAACAGAAGCGATCCTTGGCCGCAATCATGTCGAGACCGTCGTCCTCGCCGATGGCCACGAGATCCCAGCCGATCTCGTCGTCATGGCCGTCGGAATCCAGCCCAATATCGAACTCGCCCGTACCTGCGGCCTCGCGGTCAATCGCGGAATCGAGATCGACGACCGTCTCGTGACCAATGATCCCGCGATCTACGCCATTGGCGAATGCGCCGAGCATCGCGGCCAAATCTTCGGCCTTGTCGCGCCGCTCTATGACATGGCTCGAACTTTAGCTGAACGGCTCTGCGGCGATGACACGGCTCTCTATGAATCGACGGCAACCGCGACGCGGCTTAAAGTCACCGGCATAGACATGTTTTCCGCTGGCGATATTTATGGCGACGAAGATACCGAGATCATGATGTTTCGCGACGCCACGCGCGGCATTTACAAACGGCTCGTCATGCGCGACGCATATCTCGTCGGCACGCTGCTCTATGGCGAAGTGCGCGACGGCCTGACCTATCTCGATCTGATGCAGAAGCGCTGCGCGATTCCTTCTGCCCGAGATTTTTTGATGTTCTCGCCCCATAAGGCGTTGAAACCAAGCATTGCGGAGGCGACAGCATGAACGATGTCATCCGCACCACTTGTCCTTATTGCGGCGTCGGCTGCGGCGTCTTGGTCGATCGTGATGGCAAAGTCTCCGGCGACCCCGACCATCCCGCCAATGAAGGCCGGCTTTGCTCGAAAGGCGCGGAGCTTGGCGAAACACTCGGGCTCAGTGGCCGCCTGCTGCGCCCGAAGATCGTTGGCAGCGACGTCGAATGGGACGACGCGCTCGATCTCGTCGCGCATGGCTTTCAAACCACGCTCGCCGAGCATGGGCCGGAAGCCATCGCCTTCTATGTCTCCGGGCAATTGCTCACGGAGGATTATTACGTCGTCAACAAGCTCGCCAAAGGCTTTCTCGGCACCGCCAATATCGACACGAATTCGCGGCTCTGCATGGCTTCCAGCGTCGCCGGCCACCGCCGTGCTTTCGGCGAGGATCTCGTGCCGGGCGCCTACGAAGACCTAGAAACAGCCGATCTCGTCGTGCTTGTCGGGTCGAACGCTGCCTGGTGCCATCCGATCCTGTTTCAACGGATCGAAGCAGCACGCGAGGCGCGCGGCACACGTGTTGTCGTGATCGATCCGCGCCGCACGGCGACAGCGGCTTCCGCCGATCTGCATCTCCCTGCCCGCTCCGGCACGGATGTGCTGCTTTTCAACGGCCTTCTCGCCTATCTCGCACAATCGGATGCGATCGATCGCGATTACGTCGCAGAGCACACTGCCGGCTTTGCCGAGGCCCATGCCGCCGCCAAGGCCGAAGCTCGTTATCTGACCACGGTCGCCGACGACTGCGGCCTCGCACCGCACGACCTCGCGTTGTTCTATGAATGGTTCGCCGCGACAGAAAAGACCGTCACCGCCTATTCGCAAGGCGTCAACCAATCCACGGCCGGCACCGACAAAGTCAATGCCATCATCAATTGCCATTTGGCGACGGGGCGGATCGGCAAGCCGGGCATGGGACCTTTCTCGCTCACCGGCCAGCCCAATGCGATGGGGGGCCGCGAAGTCGGCGGGCTCGCCAATCAACTCGCCGCGCATATGAGCTTCGATGACGTCACATCGATCGATCGGGTCCGTCGCTTTTGGCAGGCGCCGAACATGGCGCGCCATGCTGGGCTCACCGCCGTCGAGATGTTCGATGCCGTCGCAAATGGGCAAATCAAAGCGCTCTGGATCATGGGCACCAATCCGGCAGTCAGCATGCCGGATGCCGGCAAAGTGCGCCGCGCGCTGGCGAACTGTCCTTTCGTCGTCGTCTCCGATTGCACTGAAGAAACGGATACGGCCGAATTAGCGCATGTGCTGCTGCCGGCTGCCGCCTGGGGCGAGAAAGAGGGCACGGTCACCAATTCGGAACGGCGGATTTCGCGGCAGCGCGCGTTCTGCGCTCCGGCCGGGCAAACGCGCTGCGATTGGAACATCGTCACCGATGTCGCGCATCGGTTAGGCTTTGCCGAAGCCTTTCCCTATGCGAGCGCTGCCGATGTGTTTCGCGAACATGCCGCACTTTCGGCTTTCGAAAACGAAGGCGGGCGCTGCTTCGATCTCGGTGGCCTCGCGAATCTCAATGCAGCTGCCTACGACA
>DAIESR010000503.1 GCA_027346205.1 Beijerinckiaceae bacterium | reverse complement strand
CGGCCACGGATGCCATTGCTGGCTGCTTCGGCTTGCCGCGCTCGGGCGGCTTGCCAGAAATAAGCACCGGCAACGGAACAAAGAACGATGATGGTGGAAAGAAGCGCCGCGCCGGCGCGAATGGCGGTGCGGTGCCATTCGGCGAGAACAGCGTTTATCGGGTGAATGAAGGCGACTTGCGCGAAGGGCGGTTTCAGCGCCCGCACCGTTGCCAGCACGTCGGTGCCATCGGCAAGATTGATGCGCATGACCCCGGCCTTCGCACCGAAGATGGTGAGCGGTTGGCTAGGGCCTAGCCGATTGATGAGCCGGCCGCCGACGCCAGCATCCGGCGGAAAGGCCACCACGATCTCGCCCTTTGCATTGGTCACGAGAACTTGCCGGCCGTGCGCCAATGCCAGGTCGGGCAGTGCCCGCGCCAGTGCCTGTGTCATGTCACGGGCGGGTGCCGTCGCGGGCATCTGAGCCAGCGCGGTGTTGAAATCTTGCGTGGCAGTTTCAGCGATCAGCTCGAATTGGACGATGGCGTCGTCGATTGCGCGGTCATGCGCATTGGTCAGGAGCAGAATGGTCAGGGTCGTCAGAGCGCCGAGAAATACCGCTATCATCGCTGGTACGGCGCGGCGGACCCAGGGCTCCAGCTTCAGATAGTGCTGAAGTGCCGGTTGTCCTGACTCCCACGCCAGCTCTTGCGCAACGCGCACGCGCGTCGGCATCTCGGCCGCGACTGCACGGACCATAGCGAAGCCCCCTCGAGAATGATCCGAACCGATGTGCCGCATCTCTTCGAATCAAGTTCATCTGAATCCGAGCGCGCCGATTTGTCCAGAGATTAATGAAGGGTGAAGGTGAAATGTGATCGCCGGAATTTGATCGCCGATCGATTCAGGATTCCTATTCGGCGTTAGACGATTTCGACCATGCAATGTGGCGGACAAAAGCGAACTCGGTTGCATAAGCACAAAGCGCTACAATTGCGAACGTTGCGCCGGCAAGACAGGTGATGGGCCAGCCGCCGACTGCGTAGGAGAAACTCGCGAGTGCGGAACCGAAAGCGCCGCCGATGAAAAAGATCGCGATGAACAATCCGTTCAGTCGTGCCCGAATGTCGGCTGCGAGACTATAGATCGCACGCTGGCTGATGATGAGATTGAGCGCGACGCCTGCGTCGAGGAGGATTGCGCCGAGGATGAGCAAGGGCATAGAGCGCTGTTCACCGGCAAGTCCGACGAGGCCGAAGGAAAAAAGCACAATGGCCATGGCGCCACCTGTGGCTGGTCGCGACCAGCCACGATCGGCAATGCGTCCGGCGAGAGGCGCAATGAAGGCGCCAGCCGCGCCGACGAGTGCGAAAAGCCCAATGCCCCGCTGCGTCAAGGAGAAGTTTGGACCAGCCAGCAGCAGCGGTACCGCCGTCCAAAATAGGCTGAAGGCGCCGAAAAGCGCGGCCTGATAGAAGCCGCGCCGGCGCAGCTCAGGGACGTTGGCGAGTAGCGGCCCGAGCGAGCGCAGAATCTTGCCATAGGTGAGTTCCGACCGGCGCGGGAAGGCCGGCAAGGCAAAGGACAGCGTGAGAGCAAACACAAGCATCAGGCCGCCGGAAAGGCCGAAGACCAGGCGCCAGCCGCCGTAATGAGCGAGAAAGCTCGCGGTTGGGCGCGACAGCATGATGCCCATCAACAAGCCGCTCATGACATTGCCGACGACCTGACCGCGCTGGTGTGCAGGTGCCAGATGCGCCGAGAAGGGGATGATGATCTGTACCGTCGAACTCGTGATTCCGACGAGTAGCGCGAAAATGAAGAAGGCGGAGACCGTGCCGGTGAAAACAAGCCCGAGAAGCGCTGCGGAGTTGAGTAGAAGGATCGCCACTATGAGCCGGCGATTTTCGACAAGATCGCCGAGTGGCACGACGAAGACGAGACCGATGCCATAGCCGATCTGCATCAAGGTCATCACGAGCCCGATGGCCCAGGGCGGCAAATGAAGTGCCGCGCCGATCAGTCCATCCAGAGGCTGCGCATAGTAGAGATTGGCGACGATCGCCCCAGCCGAAACAGCAAGCACCATCGTCAAAACGAAGGAGATGGCAGGCTGCTGCGGCGAGGGTGCTATGGTCGCGGGCATTTTCAGATCCGTGAATCGACAGGCCGTCCCCTATTTGGGGATGGCGCTGCGTTCATTATGTGCCGGCGATGAAAACAATGAATCAAAAGCCCGTGTAAATCTCACGGGCTTCGATTTATTCATGGCAGAACCGCACGAATAGCCGAGATCCTCAAGCGAGCGATCGCTCGGCGATATCCTTCACATCCGGTGACAGATGTCCCGCGCTTGCAACTTGCCGCAAGGCCGCTTCCGCCAATGTACGCCGCTGCGCCTCGAGCATGCGCCAGCTCTTGAACGAAGAGAGCAGGCGGGCCGCCACTTGCGGATTCCTGCTGTCGAGCGCGAGGACGGCATGGACGATGAAATCATAGCCACTGCCATCTTCCGCATTGAAGCGCGTCTGATTGCCGGCGGCGAAAGCACCGATCAAGGCGCGCACGCGATTGGGATTGCCGAGCGAGAAGGCCGGATGCTCCATCAGATCCTTGACCCGGCCCAAAGTCTCGGGCTCGGGAATCATTGCCTGCAATGAGAACCATTTGTCGATGACGAGCGGTTCGCTCGCATAGCTCTTGTAGAAGGCATCGAGCGCGGCTTCGCGCTCTGGCCCAGGCCGCGATGCGATGACGCTGAGCGCGGCGATCTTATCGGTCATGAAGCTCGCCTGATCGAATTGCCGCAGAGCGAGCGCCAATCCGAGATCCGTGTCCTGACCTTTCTGCCCGGCCGCATAGAGATCGAGGGAGGCATTGCGCAAGGCGCGGCGTCCCGCAGCCGCGGCGTCGGGAGAATAGGGGGCATTATCGGTCAGCCGCTCATAGGTTTCAGTGAGCGCGGCTGCGAGCCCTTGCCCGATCGTCTGGCGGAGGACCTTGCGGGCGACAAAGATTGTATCGGGATCGACATTCTCGCCGATCTCGCGGGCGATATCGGCTTCGCCCGGCAGAGTCATGATTTGGGCGTCGAAGGCCGGATCGGCATGGCCCGTATCGAGTGCGCGCTTCAGCGCCGCGATGAAGGCCGCGTCGGGCTCGGGCGTCTTGCCGGCGCGGATGAGATCGATATTGCGCAGAAGCAGCCGCGTCGCATAGGTCTGGGAAGCCTGCCAGCGATTGAAACTATCGGTGTCATGCGCGATGAGCGTGATCAAATCCGCTTCGCTGATGTCATAGAAAAACCGCACGGGCGCCGAAAATCCGCGCAACAGGGAGACGACTGGGCCTGCCGGCAGATCTTGGAAGCGCACGCGGCGATGCTCTTGTGCAAGCTCGATCACCCCATGCGCCAGTTCCTGCGCACTTGCACTGTCCTGCGCGCCCGTCACGAGAGGCAGCGACGCGCCATCTTCGCTGATGAGGCCGAGCTCGATCGGAATGACGAAGGGTTGCTTCGTGTCCTGGCCGGGCGTCTTTTTGCAGCTCTGGCGGAAGTCGAGAGTCAGGCTCTTCAGCGCCGCATCATAAGCTGCGGTCACCTCGACCAGCGGCGTGCCCGATTGCGTGTACCAGCGCAGGAATTGCGTGAGATCCCGGCCGGACCGTTCGGCGAAGCAGGCGATGAATTCCTCGATCGTCGCCGCGGTGCCGTCATGCCGTTCGAAATAGAGATCCATGCCGGCGCGGAAGGCTTCTGGGCCGATCAGCACTTTCAGCATGCGGATCAGCTCGGCGCCTTTCTCATAGACGGTCGCCGTGTAGAAATTATTGATTTCGAGATAAGCGTCCGGCCGGACATTATGGGCGAGTGGTCCGGCGTCTTCGGGAAATTGCTGCGACCGTAAGGTGCGCACATCGGCAATGCGGCGCACCGCTGCCGAGCGCTGCGCGGCGGAGAATTCATGATCGCGGAAGACGGTCAGGCCTTCCT
>DAIESR010000015.1 GCA_027346205.1 Beijerinckiaceae bacterium | reverse complement strand
CGTCCGCGACGAGAAGGGCGCGAAGATGTCGAAGTCGAAGGGCAATGTCATCGATCCCTTGCATCTCATCGACAAATATGGCGCTGACTCGCTGCGCTTCACGCTTGCCGCGATGGCGGCGCAGGGACGCGACATCAAACTCTCGACGCAGAGAGTCGAAGGTTATCGCAATTTCGCGACAAAGCTCTGGAACGCGGCGCGCTTCGCCGAGATGAATTCCTGCGCGCGCGTTGAAGGTTTCGAGCCGCGCGGGCTTTCGATCACGCTCAATCGCTGGATTGTCGGCGAGATATCCAAGGCCGCCGCCGAGGTGAGCACGGCGATCCGCGCCTATCGCTTCAATGATGCGGCCAACGCCATCTATCGATTCGTTTGGAAGATTTTCTGCGACTGGTATCTCGAGCTGGCAAAGCCCTTGCTGCAAGGGACCGACGAAGCCGCGAAGGTGGAAACCCAGGCGACGACCGCCTTCGTTCTCGAACAAATATTGAAGCTGCTGCATCCCTTCATGCCCTTCCTTACCGAAGAGTTATGGGGCAGCGACGTTCTGGGCGAGGGTACGCGCGACACCTGCCTCGCGCTCGCGCAATGGCCGCAGCTCGAAGGCTGCGAGGATGCGGCCGCCGAGGCCGAGATCGGCTTTATCATCGATGTCGTCTCCGAAGTGCGCTCGGTGCGCTCGGAGATGAATGTTCCAGCCGGCGCGCAAATCCCGTTGATCTTCGTCGCGGCCGAGCCCGCCGTAGCGGCGCGGGTGAAAGATTGGGAGGAGACGATCAAGCGGCTCGCGCGGCTCTCGGAAATCTCTTTTGGTGCCGAGGCGCCGGCGCAGGCGGCGCAGCTCATCATGCGCGGTACGCTCGCGGCGCTGCCGCTTGCCGAGATCATCGATTTCGCCGCCGAAGCGACGCGACTCAAAAAGGACATAGACAAGCTGGCGGCCGAGGCGAAGAAAATCGAGGCCAAGCTCGGCAATGCCGATTTCGTCAGCCGTGCGCCGGAGGAAGTCGTGGAGGAAAACCGCGAACGCTTGGCGGAAGCCGAGGCGCGGCGCGAGAAGCTGCAAGCGGCGCTGGCGCGATTGGGGTGATCAGTTGGGCGCGTTACGGAGCGCTCATGTGAGCCATCTGGGGATCGTCCTCATCCTGAGGAGCCCGAGCAACGGGCGTCTCGAAGGACGAGGGCGATAGCCAACGGGCGGCGCGTATTGTTGTGCGCGTTCCAGCTTCTGTCGTTCGCTTCTCTCACGAAATGGCGTAGAGCCCCTCGATGAACTTATCGAAATGACTCGCGATGACATAAGCATTGTCATAACCGCCATCGAGCCGCGCGTCGGCACGTTCCCAAAAATAGATCCGTCCCTCGTCGAGCGCGCCGAGCGCCAGAAAGATCACGTCGTCGTTCGCAGTGGCGGCGATCGGCAGGGTATAGTTCGGCAATTCCCCGATCAGCATTTTATATTGCCAATCGAGATTGGTTTTGTGGTCCGGCCGTCCGAGCCCAAAAAAAACATCGACCCGGCCGTATGATAGGCTCTTATGTTCGGCGATGGGAAAGAAGTCCGGATGCGGCTTGCCGCCATTCGTGCGCAGTAGAAAATTTCGGTAGGGCACCGGCAATTTGATGTCGAGGCTGCGCGCCATGTCATCGAGCTGCCGTTCGCTCAAAAGCGTACCCATTTCGCTGAAATCGGGAGCCATCTTTCGGCCTTGCTTCCTGTCATCTGTCGTCGGAAAGACCCGTGCTGGATCGGTAACGAAACCACGAGTCGCTCTTTGTTGGCCTCGATATTATTGAGTGCGCGCCGGTTTGTCTTGGCCATTTGGCTTGCACTCTGCTTTCGATATCGCCAAACACCTGCCTGGCTCGGCTCTCTCTTGCGGCACTATGACGATGTGTGGCGCCGGATAGGGTGTTGCGCCGCGCCATGTGCTGGCGGAATTTTTGCATCGCTTGTCAGCCTTTATGCGCCTGTGCGGCAGTCGCTTAGCAATGGGTCGTGATGGATCAAAAACGGGGTCGGCGACGATAGGGACGTCGCCTTTCGAGCGATTTCGGGGAAGCTCGTTGCGTGGTGATCGCCACCGAAAGGGCTGTGATTGAATGAAGCGCGGCGGATGCTTAGATCCGGGCGTGGTCGGCTTTTGGCCGGATGCGCCGACGCGATCCGGGCGCAGGATGAGATGATGGAGCAGCGGCAATGATCAGCGAGCAGGATGTGCTCAATGTTCTCCAATCGGTGAGCGGGCCTGACGGGAAAACGCCATTGCCGCAGACCGGCGCTATTGCCGGGCTTTCGGTGAAGGATGACAAGGTCTATCTGTCGATTTCCATCCAGCCGCAGCAGGCGGCGGCCATGGAAAGCATGCGGGTCGAGGCCGAAAAGGCGGTGCGTGGCATCTCGGGTGTTTCCAATGCGCTCGTGAGCCTCACGGCGGAAAAGCCGCCGGCTGCGGCCAATGCGGCGGCGCCCGCTGCCGCACCGAATACGTCGCGCAGCATCGGCATTCCCGGCGTCACCAATATTATCGCGGTTGCTTCGGGCAAAGGCGGCGTCGGAAAATCGACGACGACGGTCAATCTTGCGCTGTCGCTTGCCGCGCTCGGCATGCGCATTGGCATTCTCGATCTCGATATTTTCGGCCCGTCACTGCCGCGTCTTCTCGGTATCCAAGAGGCGCCCGAGTCGGAGGGCCGCTTCATCCGACCCTTGGAGGCCCATGGCGTGAAGGCCATGTCGATCGGCTTCATGGTCGGCGAGGAAGATGCAATGATCTGGCGCGGGCCGATGGTAATGGCCGCGGTCCAACAATTGTTGCGTGATGTCGCCTGGGGCGAACTCGATTGTCTCGTCATCGACATGCCGCCGGGTACGGGTGATGCGCAGCTCACCCTGGCGCAGACCGTGCCGCTCGCCGGCGCCGTCATCGTCTCAACCCCGCAGGATCTCGCTCTCATCGATGCGCGGCGCGGCGTCGCCATGTTCGCCAAGGTCGATATTCAGATCTTGGGCGTCGTCGAGAATATGAGCTATTTCGTCTGCCCGCATTGCGGCGGACGGTCGGATATTTTCGCTCATGGCGGCGCGCGCCAAGAGGCAGAAAAAATGGGCGTGCCCTTCCTCGGCGAAATTCCGCTCACCATGAGCATCAGAGAGCATGCCGATGCCGGCACACCTGTCGTCATCAGCGATCCGCAAGGCCCCTATGCGGCCGCCTATCGCGCCATCGCTGAACAGGTGAAAGCAGCGCTGGAAAAGGGCCGCGCGCGGGTGGCACCGAAGATCGTGATCGGGTAGGGAGAGGGGCTGGCTTCTCCCGCGCTCAAGTGGGAGAAGCGAAAGCGCGCCTATCCCCCCGTCACGCTCATATGCCGGGGGACCGCCGGATCGCGATGGGTGCGGTCGATCACGAAATCATGCCCCTTGGGCTTGCGGCCGATCGCTTCGTCGAGAGCTGCATTCAACAGCTCGTCGGTAGGTGAATTGCGCAGCGGCGCGCGGAGATCGGCGGCATCTTCCTGGCCGAGGCACATATAGAGCGTGCCGGTGCAGGTGACGCGGACACGGTTGCAGCTCTCGCAGAAATTATGGCTGAGCGGGGTGATGAAGCCAAGACGCCCCCCCGTCTCCTCGATCTTCACGTAACGGGCCGGACCGCCGGTTCGATCGGCGAGATCGCGCAAGGTGAAACGCTCGGCAATGCGCGCCCGCACGGCGTCGAGCGGCAGATATTGGTCGAGCCGCTCCGTCTCGACCGATCCGAGCGGCATGACCTCGATCATAGTGAGGTCCATCCCGCGCTCATGCGCCCAGATCATCATCGGGATGATCTCGTCGTCATTGACCCCCTTCAGCCCGACCATATTGAGCTTGACCGACAGGCCGGCCTTTTGCGCGGCATCTATGCCGGCCAGGACCTGATCGAGATCGCCGCGTTTTGTGATGGCACGGAATTTCTCCGGGTCGCGCGTGTCGAGCGAGACATTGACGCGCCGTACGCCGCAATCGGCGAGTTCTTGCGCGTAAAGCGCGAGCTGCGAGCCATTGGTGGTAAGCGTCAGCTCCTCCAGGGCGCCGGTCGCGAGATGCCGCGACAGGTTGCGGAAGAGGCTCATGATGTTCCGGCGCACCAGAGGCTCGCCGCCGGTGATCCGGAGCTTGCGCGTGCCGCGCGCGATGAAGGCGCCGCAGAGGCGGTTGAGTTCTTCCAGGCTCAGGAGATCCCGCTTCGGCAGGAACTCCATGTCTTCCGACATGCAATAGACGCAGCGGAAATCGCAACGGTCCGTCACCGACACCCGGACATAGGTGATCTTGCGGCCGAAAGGATCGATCAGCGCAGGGGCCTGATCCTGTGCCTGATCCTTGGCGCTGTCCTCTGCGGCGGATGGTGCGGATTTTGCGACGTTGGGAAGGGTGCAATGTGTATTCATCGACATAAATATAGGGCAAATTCCACCTGTGTGGAACCTGTCATCCATGCGTCGGAACATTTCCCGTGGTGCATGGCGATCAATTGAATTGACGGAAGCGAACAGGTCGCCACTTTGGCGGTGATAGTATTGCGATGCAATATAGCCAAAAAGGCGATTCACTATCGGTGCGGATATTCATAGCTATATCTAAAATGATATAGCTAGACAGCGAGTTGATGAGGCGGGTCGATGAAAGCAAGCGAGAGCCAATGGCCGACTGAGCTGCGGCTGACCGAAGCGGGGCATATGTTGAAGGTGAGTTTCGAAAGCGGCAGCGCTTTCGATCTCTCGGCCGAATATCTGCGGGTGATGAGCCCGAGCGCCGAAGTGCAAGGCCATACGCCGGAGGAGCGCAAGACGGTTGGCGGCAAGCGCACTGTCGCGGTCCTCGGCGTCGAGCCGATCGGAACCTATGCGGTGCGCTTGACCTTTGACGACCTTCATTCGACCGGCATCTACAGCTGGGACTATCTCTATGATCTTGGCGTGAATTACGCCGACAAATGGGCCGCCTATGTCGCCGAGCTGGCGGAGAAGGGCCTGGACCGGGATAAGTCTGGCGAGAAATAAGGGGCGTCTGAAGCGGCGCTTGGGTGATACGGATGCCAGGGCTCGCTCGCTCGGCGCTGTCCAACGGCATGCCAAATCTTCTCAGGTCAAGTCATCTCAGGTCACGTCTTCTCGCGCCGCGTCTTTCAACGATGTTATGTTTTTTGGGACGTTCGCGCGTCTCACGCGCCACCGTTGCAAGGGTCGTAGGCGCCGCCAGCCTCTGCCTCGACGTTCCGACGTCGGTGAAGATCGATCATTCCGTCTTGTTGAGAGGTCATTCGCGTGCCGCCATGAAGGCCTGTAAGGGGGCTGGTCATGCGCGCGCTATTATGGATGAATAGGCCGCTCCGTCGCCTGGGCGGCCGGGGACCGGGCGGATAGAAGGACGAGGGCAGGCAAAGACACGGCAGTCTTTGCCGAATGGAAGCTCTCTCGGGAACGAGAGCATTTTTGGCGTAAGGGAGACTTTTTTGGCGCAAAGGGAGACCTGGATTGCTCATATGCTCATACGTGGCGGAGATCCCATGCCGCTGCGGTCGGGGCCAAACAGAGGGGAGAGAATATGCCTTTGTCTACGCCTTTGGCGATCGCGCTTTTCCTGACGATTTGGTTCGTCGTTTTGTTTGTGGTGCTGCCATTCGGAATTCGCTCGCAGCATGAATCGGGAGATTTCGTGACGGGCACCGATCCCGGCGCTCCCGTCACCCCCCGGCTCTTGAACAAGATCCTATGGACGACGGCGATCGCCGTCGTCGTCTTCGGCCTTGTCATCATCGCCGGGACTTTCGTCGGGTAATGGTTGGATGCCGCCGGATGCCAAAGGCGCCGGCGGCTAGCCCGTGAGGTCTCGCCTGCTATTGACCCGCTGCTGCGATGCGGTTAGTGCAGGCGCATACCCTTAGAGAGCGCGTAGCTCAGCCGGTAGAGCATCTGACTTTTAATCAGGGGGTCATGGGTTCGAATCCCATCGCGCTCACCAAGGGAATCAATGAGTTAGTGGCCGAGATATGCCCTAAGCCGGCCAGCCGAATTAACTTTTGTAGAAAGGTTTTCCCCGATAGCGACGCGGACCGAGCGACTCGCCGAATTCACGACCGATGAAGAGCCGCAAGTCGGGTCCGCGGTCGAATTATTGTGCGAGGATCACAATGGAACCTATGTGCTTCCCTTCCCCTGTCATCGCACGGAGGGCGCTTGGCTCAACACGAAGACTGGCGAGGGAGTGCTGGTCGATGTCATAGGGTGGCGTGCATGGGAAGCGCTTCCAAGAGCAAAGCGCGCGCCGTAAGCTTCCCCATGATTTCTCTCTGAAATAGCACAGCACCGGCCGCGACGGCTGG
>DAIESR010000487.1 GCA_027346205.1 Beijerinckiaceae bacterium | reverse complement strand
AGCGATCAAGCTCGCGCTGGCTTTCGCGCAGGTTCGCGACGGTCCAATCGATCGGCTGTCGATAATGCGTCTTCAGCATATTGTAGCGGAGCACTTCGCCCGGCCAATCGGCGAGCGCCTGGCGGATGGTGATGAAATTGCCGAGACTTTTCGACATTTTCTCGCCTTCGACCTGCAGAAAGCCGTTGTGCATCCAGATATTCGCCATCACGTCACGGCCGAAGGCGCAGCAGCTCTGCGCGATCTCATTCTCATGATGCGGAAAAACGAGATCTATGCCGCCACCATGAATGTCGAAAGTCTCGCCGAGATAGGTCCAGCTCATTGCCGAGCACTCGATATGCCAGCCGGGACGGCCGCGCCCCCAAGGGCTTTCCCAGCCCGGCTCGCTGTCGGACGAGGGTTTCCACAAAACGAAGTCGAGATCGCCTTTCTTATAGGGCGCGACATCGACGCGGGCGCCGGCGACCATCTCGTCGAGCGGACGGCGCGAGAGCCGGCCATATTCGGGCATGGAGGGAACCGAGAACAGGACATGGCCATCGGCCACATAGGCATGGCCGGTCGCAAGGAGCTTTTCGATGATCATGATCATCTCGGAAATATGCTCTGTCGCGCGTGGCTGGATCGTCGGCTCGAGGCAGCCGAGCGCATGCGCATCCTCCTGGAAGATGGCGTTGGTTTCTTCTGTCAGCTGGCGGATCGAAATGCCGCGCTCGGCCGCCCGCGCGTTGATCTTGTCGTCGACATCGGTGATGTTGCGGACATAGAGCACATGCTCGGCGCCGTAGAGATGGCGCAGCAGGCGATAGAGCACGTCGAAGATGATGAGCGGCCGGGCATTGCCAATATGGGCAAAGTCATAGACCGTCGGCCCGCACACATAGAGCCGCACCTTCGCTGGATCGAGTGGGGCGAACTCATCTTTCCGGCGCGTCAGAGTATTATAGAGCTGCAAAGCCATGGCTTCCCTTTCAGCCTGGCGCTGGCCGGGGAACGGATCTGTACTCTAAACTGAGGACGAGACGGCTCCGGCCAGCGTTCAGCTAGCCAATAATGCAAATTGTCCGGCAGAGGCGGATCAAGCACGTCATAGCGCTAACATGGGGGAGAATAGGACAGGGGTCAAGCCGGTCGCGCTGCGACTTGAACGAGCAGATTAACCCGAAGTTAGCGTCGATCGCGCAAGATAAGTTGGCAGAATTGACTCATTGAGCGGTGCGGGAGGACGTCATGTTCAACACCGGGCTCGACTATCGCAAGCTGGTGCGCATGATTCTTTCGATCCTTGCCGCGCTCTTGGTCCTTGCTGCCTCGCATCGGGCGCTGCGGGCTTCTCCCAGCCACAGCTTCATTCTGTCGGCGCCGATCCTTACGGCGTCAAAGATTGCCAGGGCAAAACGCCCGGATACCACCAAGTGGTCGCTTCGGCCTGCTGCGAGGCGAATGGCGATTGTGGCGATTGACGCGCAGTGAAGCTCGTTACATCAACGTGGCGCGCAGCGCTTCGCCCGCCAAGCCGGCAAAAAGCAATAGGCCGGCATCACGATTCGATCGGAAAAGTTTCAATGCCAGCGCGGGATCTTGCGGGTCGAGCCGCTTGATCTGCCAAATGAAATGCGCGGCCATGCCGGCGAGCCCCATGATTGCGACGGGTTTCATGGCGCCGGCCATCGTCATCGCCAAAGCGATGAAGAAGACGCAGACGCCATAAAGTAGCGCGACGGCGAGCTTGACATGGCGGCCGAAGGTCACGGCCGTCGATTTGACACCTGCGATCATGTCGTCGCTCAGATCCTGCAAGGCGTAGATCGTGTCATAGCCGATCGTCCAGGCGATCGCACCGAGGTAGAGAAGGATCGGCGGCAGGGCCAGCGATCCGAAGGCCGCAGCCCAGCCCATCAGCGCGCCGAAAGCGAAGGCGAGGCCGAGCACTGCCTGCGGCCATGAGGTCACTCGCTTCATGAAGGGATAGATCCCGACGATGATCAGCGAGGAGAACCCGAGCAGGATCGCAAATCGGTTGAAGCATAAGAGTACGGCAAGGCCGACGAAGGCTTGCGCGGCGAGGAAGATTTTGGCGCCGGTCGTGCCGATGCGGCCGGAAGGCAGCGGCCTTCCGCGCGTGCGCGCGACCTTCGCATCTATGTCGCGGTCGACGAGGTCATTATAGGTCGTGCCGGCGCCGCGCATCGCCACCGCGCCGATGAAAAACAAAGCGAGATGCCAGGGATCGGGCGGCGCCTGTCGCGCAATGCCGGCGAGTGCTGTGGACCACCAGCAGGGGAGAAGCAACAGCCACCAGCCGACAGGCCGGTCGAGTCTGGCGAGTTCCACAAAGGGAACCCAAGCCGCCGGGGCGTGCCGCAACACCCATTGATTGGGCATAGCGTCGGGAAGCGCAGCCGGAGTCTTTCCTCCCTGCGGCTCGACGATCACAGTGGGCCGGTCGGCAGCTTCGGGCCGGTGTCGACGGCCTGTTGACCTTTCTTGATCTGCTCCGCCACTTTGCAGGCTTGGCCGGCAACCGTTCTGGTGCGCTTGGCGCTGGCCGTTATATTGGTGATGGCGGCATCGGGGACCATGCACCAATCCTTGTTCTTCGTCAGATAGGCGGAGAGTTTCTGCTCGATGGCGGCGAGGGCCCGCAATTTCGGGCAGGAGGCAATCGGATCGAGCTGTCCCTTGGGCGAATGTTTCGCGAGATTGTTCAATTGCTCGATGACGCCTTGCCGCTTCTGCGACAGAGCGGCGATGTCCTGATTGCACTCTCCGGCCTCGACCGGTGAGGCGGAGGCGAGCCCCAATGTCCAGGCTGAGAGCACCAGCAATCCTCCGATTGCGGCGCGCGCAATAAAATTGCGCCGTATAGAGAGGGGACGCGCGTGGAAGCCACAGCTGCGGTCCATGTGCCGGTTCGGTCGCATGGCATGATCCTGTGAAGTGATGAAGCGAAACCTTATGAAAAGAGGTGAATGTGGCTTTTTAGCTTCATAGCAAAATCAGACGATGCTCAGCAAGCCATAGCGTGGCATTCATGCGAGATCGCCCAAGCGGACCACGAGCCGGGACCGCCGCGCAAGACGCGAAGCCGGCCTCCGCTTGGCATGTCCGTGAGAGATCGCAAAGAGAAAGTGCCGATGCCCCGCTATGATTTCACCACCCGCCGCCTCTATGTCGAAGCGCCGCTCGCGCAAGATGCGCGGGTGGAGCTCGATCGGTCGCAGGCGCATTATCTCTGCAACGTCCTGCGGCTCGCCGAAGGCGCCGAGCTTCTCGCCTTCAACGGCAAGGACGGCGAATGGCGGGTCTCGCTGACCCTGAAGGGACGCAAATCCGCGGTGCTGCTGGCGAAATCGATGACGCGGCGGCAGGAGGCGGGCGGCGATCTGCACTATCTCTTCGCGCCGCTCAAACATGCCCGCCAAGACTATATGGTGCAGAAAGCCGTGGAAATGGGCGCGAGCCGGCTCCAGCCGGTTTTGACGCGGCATACGCAGACGGAACGGATCAACGAGGCGCGGATGCGCGCCAATGCCATAGAAGCCGCCGAGCAATGCGGCATTCTCGCCTTGCCGGATATCGCCTCGGCGGTGCGGCTCGATGCGCTTCTCGCCACCTGGCCGCAGGAACGGCTCCTGATCTTCTGTGATGAAGATGCGGATAGGGGGGACCCGATCGGAACGCTTCAGGCGGCGAAAGTCCATCTCGCCGCGCAACCGTCGCTCGCGGTGTTGATCGGTCCAGAAGGTGGCTTCGATCCCGCCGAAAGGGCTGCCTTGCTGGCGCAGCCGGCGATTTTGCGACTCTCGCTCGGACCGCGCATTCTGCGGGCCGATACGGCAGCGGTCGCAGCCATCACTTTGGTTCAAGCGGTTCTCGGCGATTGGCGCTCGTGACGCCTGCGTGCGCGATCGAGAAATTTCGCGCATATGATGCCTGAATTGTTTCACGATATTGCCTCAAACGCCTCTTAGAAATTCAAGATAGAAGATTTTGCGGGCAAATCGCTCGCGGTCCGCTCTGCGAATCATCTAGGCTATCGAAGATGGGCGCGTGCTTCTCATGAGCCGATGCCCATCATGGCCGGTCGCCCAGCGCGCAACGCCAAGTATTGCGAATGGCAGATATCGCGATGCCCGGTATTTCGTCGGCGTGAAGGGTGGTCAAAAGCAGCAATGAGCCTTGCGGGAGGGCGATGATTTCCGGCGTGCGTATCTTTTTCGGTCTCGTCGTCCGAATGGCGGCTCCTCTCGCTCTGGTCTTTGCGCCGGGCGCGATGGCGCAGGGGCGCATGGTGGGCGGGTCGCAAGACCGGAGCAGGCAAGACAATGCCTGGCAAGAGCGATGGCTCGCCCTCGATCACTGCGCCGCCTATGGACCAGAATTCACCTCCGTCGAAGGCACCGAGGCATGTGTCCGCATTGGCGGACGCGTGCGAGTCGAGTTTGGCGCGAAGAACTTGCGCCGCGCAGGTCAGGGCGGATGGGGCAGGGCGGGCGCGGCGCCGGCTGCCATGCGCCTGGAAGGCCCTATCGGAGGGCGTCCACCTGGTTTCCCGCAGGCGCGGCACTTGCGCCTGCGCCAGGACGATGCTCCGGTCTATGATGGCGGCTCTTATCTGCGCTGATCATTGGCTCTGCGCCGATCGCTATCGGCCCTTGGCCCAGTGTGCAAACGCGTTGGAGCATGTTCTCAATAAGCGCGTTCCATAAAGGCCGGCTCGACCGAGCCGCCCCAATCATCTGTAAATCGCGCGATCAACTCTTCCGCCTGGCTGCGGCCGGCGACCACTGCATCGAGCGGGTCGAGGAAATGGCTTTCGTCGCGTCCTTCCGCATCCTTCTTGCCGCGGCGGACCAGACCGGCGCGCACGAGGGGCAGGACCTCGCGACCGATCTCGCGCAGGCTGCGGCCGGCGATGCGGGCCTCGAGGCCGAGGCGTGGGACGTCGTCGCGCAGAGTTGCGCGCTGATCCTTGCTCCATGATTTGACGATTTCCCAAGCGCCATCGAGCGCGAGGGAATCATAGAGCAGCCCGACCGAAAAGGCCGGCAACGCGCAAAGAAAGGGGCTCGTCCCTGCATCGGCGCCGCGCATTTCGAGATAGCGCTTGAGGCGGACCTCGGGGAAGATCGTTGTGAGATGATTGGCCCAATCCGAGAGCGTGGCCTGTTCGCCCGGAAGAGCGGCGAGGCGTCCGGCCAGAAGATCGCGGAAGCTCGCGCCGGCCACATCGTGATAGGTCGCGCCGCGCTTGACGAAATAGAGGGGAACATCGAGCGCATAATCGACATAGCGCTCAAAGCCCATGCCCGGCTCGAAAACGAAGGGCAGCATTCCGGTGCGATCTGGGTCTGTGTCGCGCCAGATCTCCGAGCGCGCCGAAAGAAAGCCGTTCAATTTGCCGTCGCTGAAAGGCGAATTGGCGAAAAGTGCCGTGACCAGCGGCTGCAGCGCGAGCGAGACGCGCAGTTTCAGTACCATGTCGGTTTCGCTCGCATAATCGAGATTGGTCTGCACCGTTGATGTGCGGAACATCATGTCGAGCCCGCGGCTGCCCACCCGCGGCATGTATTTTTCCATGATCGCGTAGCGCTGTTTCGGCATTTTCGGCGTCTCGGCGCGCGACCATTTTGGGCTCATGCCGAGCGCCAGAAAGCGGATGCCGAACGGGCCGGCGATCGCCTTCACAGCGGCGAAATGCATATCGAGTTCGGTCTTGGCTTCATGCGCGGTCTCGAGTGCTGCGCCCGAAAGCTCGAATTGCCCACCGGGTTCGAGCGATAGCGCGCCGCCACTCTTTTCATCATGCAGGCCGATGATGTTGGCGCCGTCCATGATCGGTGTCCAGCCGAGCAGCTTCTGCATCCCTTCGAGAAGGGCGCGGATTCCCTCGCGGCCCTGAGAAGGCACTCCGAGATAAGGCACCGGCGTGTGGTCGGCCTCATAAAACGGAATTTTTTCATGTTCTGTGCCGACGCGGAAGAGATGCGGCGGCTTGGCGCCCTCCTCCATCCACGCGACGAGCGCATCGCGCGACGTGATAGGCGTCGAATCCGAAACGTCGCGAGCCATGTTGGGACTTTCGTTCGCCTTGTGTCTTCGTTACGGGCGTGGGCACCGGTTCCGGGGGATCTGGGGCCGAGGCTCTTCGCTTCAATTGCTGGGGTCGTGCCGTCGAGGGGGCCGTGCCGAGTTCCGATGGGGCCTCATGGCTCTTTTGCTCGAACATGTCCAAAAAGGATCGATCTGTCCGATCAGAAGCTACTCATACTGCCGGCATGCGTTGCTCCGCTCCCCGATGTGGCGCAAGCTCCGCCAGAAGCCGCGCGCCTAAATAGACGCGACGGGCGCGCGCCGCAATCGGGCATTGTCGGTACGAGGGCCGCCTTGCGGTCAATCTTCCGGCACTGCGGCGTTGCAGTATTGCCGCGGGGGGCTCGGCAGAGGCGCCGATTGGGAAGGTGCCATTCACCAAAACTCTGTGTAATGACAATAACCTGACGGCGCGGGGATTTGCTTGGCCAAGGTAAGTTTGCCGGGACGTCGGCCGGCGGCATTGCCATACTGCCACCATCACCGTCATCTTTCCGCCGAGGGACGGCGGGGAAGCAAACTTCCGACCCATCTGGACAAGGCTCACAGCAGGACGTCGCATTGGCGGAATGGTGAAACCGGAGGGTGCCAGTCCGTTTGCGAAGATGAGTTAACTATTCTTCCATCCGTCTCGTACAAAACAAAGGCGGAGGCGGATATGGGGCTCTTCAAGCAATTCCTGTGCGACAAAAATGCTGCGACGGCGATCGAATATGCATTCATCGCCGCATTGATCTCCGTGGCGATCGTTGGTGGCGCTCGCGCGATCGGTATTGCGATTCAATCTAAATTTTATGGCCCCTTATCATCCAATTTGAGCTGATCGACTGGCGTAAAACGATTATTTTACAGCACGCCGCCGACGGTTGCATAAGCATATGATCCACCCCGGAAAAAGCGACTGGCTCTTCTGGGGGTGGCTTTGGCGGCGCTGATCCAGTTCCGCCCACGGTGCAATGATCAGGGCTTGCCGCCGAGAATCTTGCCGATCTGATCTTCGAGACCAGATTGGGTTATCTCGGTCGGTAGATTGCCGGACTGGAACATTTGCGTGAGCTTGTCGAGCACGCCTTGGGAGGAGGACGGTTCGTCCGTCTTGGGGGTGCCGAAGAGGTTGCCGAGGAAGCTGGTCAGCATGCCGAAAATGCCGCTGCCAGCCGGGCTGCCGAAACCGCCTTGCATGGCAGCTCCAGTCAACTGCCCGATGGCGCCGCCCAATCCCTGATTTTGCAGCGATTGTGCGAAGCCGCCGAGCGCGATCGAGACAACCACGGGCAGCATTTGGACGAGGAGATCGGGCCGCAGGCCGGTCACGCCTGATGCCTGTTGCGCAATCTGATTTGCGATATGGCTCGATCCGAAGAGGTTCCCGATAATGTCATTGCCCTTTTGAACCGCGCTGTCCGATTGCGCTGCGTCCGGATTCGAGAAAGACGCTTGAAGATCGGCATCCTGAATGGCCGAGATGATGCTGCCGAGTGCATTGGGCTGCGCGGCTTTTTGCGAGAGGCCGGCGGAAATGGCCGGAATCAGCGCGTGAACAGCGGCCTGAGCCTGGTCAGGCGTGATCCCGAACTGCTGAGCGAGATTTTCGACGGCCTTGCCGCCCTGCGCATTCTGTAAAATTTCACTGAGATTGAACATGCTGAGTTCTCCTCGGCACAGCGGGCGGCCGCTTGTGGTCGGAACCCCAAACCGTCGCATGATACCGTGTTTACGGCCTGTTCAACTGCTATTTTCGCGTTTCGGGGCAGGGAACGAATAATTTTTCTCTCCGACTGTCCGCGAATCCCAATCCGGATGCGGAGAAGCAATGCAGATGATCCGGCGACGTTGTGAGGAAGGCCATCGCTTGTCGAGAAATCTGCGAGCGGTTGTGGCGGGTTGATTTAGCCGCGGGCCGAAGCCATGGATCGGCGCCGGGGACGGTTCACCGTCCGTCCCCGGCCGCTCAGACCCGAGGAGCAGCCCAGATCACGATGTCATGAACAGCTTGGGCGAAGGCTTTGCTCAGCGCCGCCGCGATCACTGCGGGGTGGTCGTTGGCAGCCGGGGCTGTAGCGGAGAACATTTTATCGGCGACAACCCTTCCGTCGTTCGCCACGAGACGGGCATAGATCTCGATAATTGCTTTTTGGCTGCCGAGATCGACCTCGAAATGTTGAATATCCGTGTGCAGATTGCGGTTGGCGAGGAGGCCGGGCCGACCGACGGCACGCAGCAGATTGGCTTTTTCAAAGCCGCCAATGAGACGATCCTGGACCAGGTTCGGCAAATTCGCTGCCCATTGGGCGCCCTTCAAATAGGCGATCGTGCCAGCGCTGGTGCGAACGACGATGCGCTGAGACTCGAGCGGCAAGCTGGCGGTCGGCTCATTGACCGCAAGCTGGCCGTGGCTACCGCGCGTATGCGCGAATTGCACCGAGGGGTCCAGATCGAAAGTCGTCGGCGGGGTGCTCGCGCAGGCGGTGAGGAGAAGTGCAAATAAGGGCGGCGCTAAGCGCAGGCCGGGTCGAAGCGACAACTTTCGCAGCCAAGACCGCGGCGACCGGCGCAAAGGCCGAGGGCCATGGGGATGGTGCGCCTCGCCTGCCGCGCGGCTGGGGTCTTTGCCGCTTGTCCCGGGAGGGTGCCTAAACTCTGACGTAACGTTCCTATTCGCAATTCTTGGCGAAAGCGGCACGTCCCCTCCGCGCGGGTCGTCGCACGACTCCGAGTAGACGGGGGCGGCCTCCGGCGACCCAGCCATTATCCGATCCTCATCCCACGGCGCTTCATGCGACTTTGGCGGCATGACGTAAGCTTATCACGACCATTCCACTGAAATCCTGCCCGAAATCCTGCCCTATGAGCCGGCAACGAGGCAGGCTGTGCGCAGCGCGAGCCAAGCAGCAATATGCGCAAGCAGGTTTTAAGGCAAAGTATGGGAATCGCCACCGGCCTTCGTCAGAATTCGGAGCAGAGCCTCAGCGGCTGCTGCTGCTATATTCGGGAATTTGCTGTTTCTTGCCGAACAGGAACTGCTGGGGATTGTCTTCGATCGAGCGGACCGCCCGATTGATTTCGGAGAGCGTCTTGCGGCCGTCGACGGCGAGCGCCTCATATTGGCGCAGACCCGAGCCGGCGAAGCGGTTGAGATTGACGGTGAGTTCCTTGGTCCGCACGTCGAGATTATCGGCGAGCTTATGGATCGATTTCGCCGCCGCCGCGACCTCTGCGAAGGCGCCTTTCGAATCGCCGCTGGCGAAAAAGCCGTTGAGATTGGTCAGAACACCATCGACCTTGTCGGCCGCCTAATTGAGCTTGGCCGAAAGCGCTGCCATGTCGGTGACGATCTGCTTCACCGAGTTTGGATCGACGGCCTTCACGACGCCATCCGCGTCATCCGCGAGTTTCGACAGCTTGGCTGAAAGCGGGCCGACCGACTTGCCGACCTCCGTCATCGAACTCATGAAAGCCTTGATGCCGTCGGAATTGGCGGCGAGCGCATCGGAGAATTTCTGGACATTCTTCACTGAACTGGTGATCGGACCGGAGTTGGTGTCGAGAAGCTTATTGCCCTTGTCGAGGAGGTCGGAGGCCTGGGTCGCCAGCCGGCGCGCGCTTTCGAGCAGATCCTGGAAATCCGAGCGTTCGGCATAGATCACGCCGGGGCCGCCGTCTGGACCCTTGCCGAGCGGCGCCGCTTTGGGGTTGCCGCCGGAAAGCGCAACGGAGGCAACGCCCGTGAGACCCGTTGACTCGAGGCGCGCCTTGGTATCGACGCGGACCGGCACCTGCGAATCGACGCTGATCAGCGCTGCGACATGCGCTGGATCTTGCGGGATAAGATCGATCTGTTTGACTTCGCCGACCCGGACGCCGTTGAACAACACCCACCCGCCACGCCCGAGGCCGGCGACCGAGCCCTTGAAGATGACCTTATAAGTTTGTTCGCTGGCCGAACGGCCGGTGCCGGAGACCCAATAGACGAACAGGAAGCCCGAGGCGATGACCGCGAGGGCGAAAAGCCCGATCAGGGCGTAATTGGCACGCGTTTCCATCTCGTCTCTTCAATCATGGTTTGCCGCTCGCGCCATTGCCAGCGGAGTCGAAACGGCGCGCCCTCTCGCCCTGAAAATAGGACCGCACCCAAGGATGGTCGCATGCGAGCATGGCCGCGATGGGGCCAGAGGCAATCACTTTGCCATCTGCCAAGGCGGCGACACGGTCGCAGATCGAATGCAGGCTGTCGAGATCATGCGTGACCATGAAGACCGTAAGCCCGAGGGTTTTCTGCAAAGTAGCAATCAATTCGTCGAATTCTGCGGCGCCGATCGGATCGAGGCCCGACGTCGGCTCGTCGAGAAAGACGAGTTCCGGATCGAGCGCCAAGGCGCGCGCGAGCGCTGCACGCTTGATCATGCCGCCCGACAATTCCGCCGGATATTTGTCGGCCGCGTCCGGCTTGAGGCCGACCAGCGCGATCTTGAGCATTGCCAGTTCGTCGGCGAGCCGGTCCGAGATTTTGAGATGTTCGCGCAATGGCACTTGGGTGTTCTGCTTGACCGTTAGCCCAGAAAAGAGAGCGCCTTGCTGGAACATGACGCCAAAACGCTGCTCGATGCGGGCGCGCCCGTCGGGGCTCAAATGGTCGAGATCCGAGCCGAACACCTCGATCGTGCCGCGCCGTTTCGGAATAAGCCCGAGGATCGTCCGCATAAGCACCGATTTGCCCATGCCCGATGCGCCGACGAAGCCAAGCACCTCGCCTTTATAGACATCGAGATCAAGGCCGTTCATCACGAGTTGCCGGTCGAAGCCGACGACGAGGTCGCGAACCTTGATCGCCAGATCTGCGGCGGCCGGTTCTTGTCCGGCCATTTCCAGCGCCGCAGCGGCGGGCCGCAGGGATGCCGAATCGACCGAGATGGAGAAGCCGCGCATCGCCTTCAAAACCTCACCGCCGAAAAGAACATTGCGAAGACACCGTCGATCACGATGACGGTGAAGATGGATTTGACGACCGAAGCCGTAACCTTGCGCCCGAGCGATTCAGCTGAGCCCTCGACGGCGAGCCCCTCGACCGAGGCGATAAGGCCGATGACCAGCGCCATGAAAGGCGCCTTGATCAGGCCGACGAAGAAATCGCTCAGCTCGACTGAATTCTGCAAGCGGATCATGAAGCTTTCGGGGCTGATGCCGCCATAGCCCCAGGCGACGAGAAGGCCGCCGAACAAGCCTGCGATATCGGCGATGAAAGTGAGCAGCGGCAGGCTCAGCATCAAGGCGATCAGGCGCGGCACGATCAGCACTTCGACCGGCCGCATGCCCATCACATGCAGAGCGTCGATCTCCTCGCGCATCTTCATCGAGCCGAGTTCGGCCGTGATCGCCGAACCGGAGCGGCCGGCGATCATGATCGATGTGAGCAGCACGCCGAGTTCACGCAGGGTCAAAATGCCAATGAGATCGACGGCATAGGTCGTCGCGCCGAACCGCTGCAATTGATAGATGCCGCGCTGCGCAATAATGCAGCCGACGAGGAAATTGATCAACGCGATGATCGGCACGCTGCGAAAGGCGAAGGTCTCGATATGGAAAACAAGCGAAGTGCCGCGAAAGCGTGACGGATTTGCCAAGGTCTTCGCGAGAGCGCTGACCACTTCGCCGAGAAAAGAAACAGCGTGCAGCACGTCGCGGCCTGCGCTGACGATGCTCTCGCCTATGTCCGCGAGAATCTCGCGGCCATAGAAATGACGCTGCCTGGGCGGTGTTGGAAAGGTCCGATAATGCGCTTCGGCGAGAAGGATCTCATATTCGGGCCGTAGGTTCTCGACGCGTGTGTCGATGCCATGGCTGTCGAGATCCTGGCGTGTCCGGTCGATCAGCAAGGCACCCGAGGTGTCGAGCCGGTCTATGCCGCCGAGATCGAGCACAGCCCGGGCTGCACCGCCGGCCTTGGCGAGGAAAGACGCGACATGGCGCTCGATCACCGCCGTGCTGTCGATCGTCCAAGGGCCGGCCAAGCTGAAGCGGACGGCATCCTCGTTGAAGTCACAGGAGAATCGTGGCGCTTGCGGCATCACATCGAGATCCGGGCCGAGCCCGCCGGACCCTCGGCGACTCGTTCTTTGCTTCGCGCGTTCGGCAAAAATCGCGTCGGCGTCAAGTCAGGGATACAGACGGACATCGGCGCGCGTGAGAAAATGGATCTTATTCCTTAAAGGCGTACTGTTGAGTTCGCTTCACGGCAAAATAATGGCATGATTCGCCTGCGCTGCCATCCAGGTTAGCGCAGGCGGGCAATTGCCGGGTCGGGGCGGCTGCCGCCATCCGGTCAGGGCTTTAGAAACAGGCTTTCGAGGGAAATCGGCGCCCAGCCTGAACGCTCCATTTCGATGACGAAAGCAACGCTACGGGCAATCAGGCGGTCGCGTTTGCAAATGCCAACGACTTCGGCGCTGGGGGAGGAGGCGATTTCCGCAGCAGGAGCCCCCTTGCCGAGGGACGCGCCGTCACGCGCGAGCCCGCGCAGACGTCCTCCCGTCGGCGCCGTGATCGCGGTCGAGCCGACGTAGCCCAGAACATCGCCGGGCTCGACTCTTTCACCGATGAAGCGCGAGACCTGAAACAGGCCGCCCTCCGGTGTGGGAACGAGCGTGCCATCCGCAAAAGGATCGTCGTGCGGCATTTGCGGTTCGCCAATGCTGCCGGCGCGCAGCACCGCGCCAGGGTCGCCGGCGCGCGTGTCGACGACGATGTCGCAGGTCTCGCTAGCGACAAAGCCAGGACCGACGCCAATCGTGAGATCGGCGAGGTTTCGCAGCGGGGGGCGGGCTCGACCGTTCGGTGGCAGCGCATCGACGAGCACGTCCCAGGGCCAGCGCTCGGTCACTTCGTCGAAATTGTGCCAGAGAATTGGAATGAACTGGCCGCTCCGCAAGCCGGCGAGAAAATCCTTCGCCTTGTCGGAGCGGCGCGCCTCGACGCCTTCGAAAGTCGCGCTGCCTTCGTACCACGCGTCGGCAAAGGCCATGCGGCGACGGATGACCGTCGGCGGCGACGGCTGATGCATGGCCACGGCATGGCCATCAAGGTGCAATTTGCGAGCGATGGCCGATGCCAGCTCGTCCATCCCGAATACGAGCACTGAGGTTTCTTCGGCCATTGCTCACCTGTCGATCGCCGCCTTGCGGACGTGTTATGACGCAATTTTTGCGCCGGGTCGCTGACTCGGTCAATAGACTATCTGTGGAAACACTGGTCCCTCTATTCCGCGGCGATCGGCGTGGCGGCGCTCAGCCAGGTTTCGAGATCGCTCGCAGCGCGGGCGCTGAGAGCGTGTTTCTTGGCCGCTGCCTTCTCGGGGCCGCGCAGCCTCTTTCCATCCACAGGAACAAGCTTGCCGGTCAAGGGTGGAAACAGACCGAAATTGACGTTCATCGGCTGAAACGAGGAGCGCCCTGCCTCGATCGTTTCGAGATGGCCGCCGGTAATATGGTGGAGAAGTGAACCGATGGCCGTCGTCGGTGGCGGTAGGTCCGGCGCCTCTTCGAGCCGCTGTGCCGCGGCGAAACGCCCAGCCAAGAGACCGATGGCGGCGCTTTCGACATAGCCTTCGCAGCCGGTGATCTGGCCGGCGAAACGCAGGCGCGGGGTGCTCTTGAGCCGCAGGGTCGGATCGAGCAGCTTGGACGAATTCAAATAGGAATTGCGGTGCAGCCCGCCGAGCCTCGCAAATTGCGCATTCTCGAGCCCCGGGATCTTGCGGAACAATTCGACTTGCGCGGCATGTTTCAACTTAGTCTGGAATCCGACCATATTGTAAAGGGTGCCCAGCTTATTGTCCTGACGCAATTGCACGACCGCATAGGGTTTGACCTGCGGCGCATGCCGATTGGTGAGGCCGACGGGTTTCATTGGCCCGTGCCGCAAGGTCTCGACGCCGCGCTCGGCCATGACTTCGATCGGCAGGCAGCCATCGAAATAGGGCGTGTTGGTCTCCCATTCCTTGAACTCGGTCTTCTCGCCGGCGATCAGCGCGGCGACGAAGCCGTCATACTGCTCTCTGGTCATCG
>DAIESR010000486.1 GCA_027346205.1 Beijerinckiaceae bacterium | reverse complement strand
GCAAGCGCTTCGAGAAGCAGGGCATCAAGATCCTCACCTCGACCAAGGCGACCAAGGTCGAGAAACAGGCCAATGGCATCGTCGTGACCGTCGCGGACGAGAAAGGCGCGACGCAGACGCTCTCGGCCGAGCGAATGATCTACGCCGTCGGCGTGCAGGGCAATGTCGAAAATCTCGGCCTCGAATCTCTCGGGGTGAAGATCGAGCGCGGGATCATCGTCGCGGACGGTCTTGGCCGCACCAATGTGCCGGGGCTCTATGCGATCGGCGATGTCGCCGGGCCGCCCATGCTGGCACATAAGGCCGAGCATGAGGGCGTGATCTGCGTCGAGGCGATTGCGGGCCTGCATCCGCATCCGATGGACAAGGCGATGATCCCGGGCTGCACCTATTGCAATCCGCAGATCGCTTCCGTCGGTTTCACTGAAGAAAAGGCCAAGACGGCGGGCTATGACGTGAAGGTCGGTCGCTTTCCCTTCATCGGCAATGGCAAGGCGATCGCGCTCGGCGAGCCGGATGGGCTGGTGAAAACCATCTTCGATGCCAAGACGGGTAAGCTTCTCGGCGCCCATATGGTCGGCGCGGAGGTCACGGAATTGATCCAGGGCTTCGTCGTTGCCATGAATTGCGAGACGACGGAAGCGGAGCTGATCAATACGGTCTTCCCGCATCCGACGCTCTCGGAAATGATGCATGAGAGCGTGCTCGACGCCTATGGGCGCGTGATCCATATGTGAGGGTAGGACAGGAGTCCGTCACTCGTCCTTGGGTACCCAGCAATCGCCGAGCTTGTGATAGTGCCGCTTGACGGCGGCCCAGGCGATGCGAAAGGCGGCCTCTTCCTGGCGCGGATCGCCTTCATGCTCCGCATAGGCGGCATTGAAGGTGGCGCGAAAAATATCCTGCGCATGGGTGGGCAGATGATCGCGCACCGAGGGCGGCAGATCATCATTGCTGGCATAAGGCATATTCATGCTCTCCAGAGCCGATCCCGTGTAAAATGGATCAAAGGGCGCATTGCGCGCCGCAGCTTCGAAATCTAGAATTGAAAGATGCCCATAGACCTAACTTCAGTTCTGCCTTCGGTCGAAGGCGATCCAGACGCCAGACCGCGCCACCCGGAAAAAGTGCATCGTCCTGACCAGCCCGTGGCGAGAAAACCGGCCTGGATCAGGGTCAAGGCGCCGGGCTCGGCCGCATGGGCCGAAACCAAAGCCATCGTCAAGAATCATCGCCTCGTGACGGTCTGCGAGGAGGCGGGCTGCCCCAATATCGGTGAATGCTGGGCCAAGAAGCACGCTACTTTCATGATCATGGGCGATATTTGCACGCGCGCCTGCGCCTTTTGCAATGTCGCAACCGGGCTGCCACAGCCGCTCGATGCGTCTGAGCCGGCGCGGATAGGCGAAGCTGTGGCCGAGCTGGGCCTGGCCCATGTCGTCATTACCTCCGTCGATCGCGACGATCTGGCCGATAGCGGCGCCGATCATTTCGTCAAAGTCGTCACCGCGATCCGCGCATCGAGCCCGAAGACGACGATCGAGGTCCTGACGCCGGATTTTCTGCGCAAGAACGGCGCACTCGAAAAAGTCGTCGCGGCGAAGCCCGATGTCTTCAACCATAATCTCGAGACGGTTCCCGGCAAATATCTGACGGTGCGGCCCGGCGCGCGCTATTTCCACTCGGTCAGGCTGTTGCAGAAGGTCAAGGAACTCGATGCCGAGATCTTCACCAAATCCGGCATCATGCTCGGGTTTGGCGAGGAGCGTCATGAAGTGCTCCAGCTGATGGATGATCTGCGCAGCGCGGAAGTGGATTTTCTGACGATGGGCCAATATCTCCAGCCGACGCGCAAACATCATCCGGTCGTTTCCTTCGTGCCGCCGGACGAGTTCGATGCCTATGCGAGCGTTGCGCGAACCAAGGGCTTTCTGCTTGTTTCGGCGTCGCCTTTGACCCGGTCCTCGCATCATGCGGGGGAGGATTTCGCGAGGCTCAAGGCCGAGCGGGCACGCAGATGAAGGCCTTCACTTGCTGTGGCCAGGCTGCGGCATCGTTTCGCGAGATTCGGAACAGGCTCTGCATCGAAATTTAATCGTCATCGCCCTATTGTTATCTTTCTATGCCGAAGTTTCGCACCAAGCGCCGGGTTCCGCACTCTTCCGCCGAGATGTTCGCTCTCGTCGCGGATGTGCAGGCCTATCCCAAATTTCTGCCGCTCTGCCGCGATCTGCGGTTGCGCGAGAGCCGAGAAACCCCCGACGGCAAGCAGGTGCTCGTGGCGGATATGGAAGTCGGCTACAAAGCCATTCGCGAGACTTTCACGAGCCGGGTGACTTGTGATCCAGCGCGACTCGAGATCTTCGTCGAATATGTCGACGGGCCGTTCAAGCATCTCGAGAATTATTGGCGCTTCGTCGAGACGGGGGAACATTCCTGCACCGTCGAGTTCGACATCGCCTATGAATTCCGCAGCCGCGCCTTGGCCCTGCTCGTCGGCGGCATGTTCGATGCCGCATTCCGCAAATTCGCCGAAGCTTTCGAGACGCGCGCCAATTTCGTCTATGGCCGCGCTGCTGGAATCGTTTGAGATCATGCGGCGAGACAGTGCCGAATACCTTCTGACCTAACCCGCCATTTCCGCGGCTTCGTAAAGAAGATCGAGCGCCACGGCGACCGACGCAAGCCGCACCTCCGTGCGCCCGATGTCGCCGAAGCGCTTTTCCAGAATCGTGATGGCGCCGCGAGTTCCACAGCCAAAACAGACCAGGCCGACTGGTTTTTGCGTCGATCCGCCAGCAGGCCCCGCTATACCGGTAATTGAAATGGCGATCCGCGCTTGCGAATGCGCAAGCGCCCCTTCCGCCATGGCGCGCGCTGTCTAGACACTCACAGCGCCGAAATTCGCGAGAATCGCAGGATCAACACCGAGGCATTCTTCTTTCGCGCGATTCGAATAGGTCACGAA
>DAIESR010000479.1 GCA_027346205.1 Beijerinckiaceae bacterium | reverse complement strand
GGCGAAGTCGCGGCGCTGATGGGCCCGAATGGCACGGGCAAGTCGACCCTGTCCTATGTCTGCTCCGGCAGGAAGGGTTATGATGTCGAATCGGGCGAAGTGCTGCTGAACGGCGTCAACCTGCTCGAGCTTGAGCCCGATGTGCGCGCTGCCAAGGGCCTCTTTCTCGCTTTCCAATATCCGCTCGAAATTCCCGGCGTCGCGACCATGACCTTCCTCAAGGCGGCGCTTAATTCGCAGCGCAAGCAGCGTGGCGAAGAGGAATTGACGACGCCAGAATTCATGAAGCGCGTCAAGGGTGCCGCCGACAAGCTCGGTATCAAATCCGACATGCTGAAGCGCGCCCTCAATGTCGGCTTCTCCGGCGGCGAGAAGAAGCGCATGGACATTCTCCAGATGGCGCTGCTCGAACCCTCCTTCGGCATTCTCGACGAGACGGACTCGGGTCTTGACATCGATGCGCTGAGAATTGTCGCGGAAGGCGTCAATTCGCTTCGCGCCCCGAACCGCGGCTTCCTGGTCATCACCCATTATCAGCGGCTTCTCGACTATATCGTCCCTGACACCGTGCACGTTATGGCGGGCGGCCGTATCGTCCGCAGCGGCGGTAAGGAGCTCGCTCTCGAACTCGAGAAGAGCGGCTATAAGGACTATGTCAACGAGCCGGAACTCGTGTGAGAGGGGGAGGCTCTGATGACTGCTCAGATTATCCCTAGCCGCACAGCGGCAGAGACAGCGCTGGCTGAGGCCTTTGGCGCTTCAAAGGCGACATTGCCGGGTACGCCCGAAGTCGCGAAGCTGCGTGAGGCTGCGTTCGAATCCTTCAGCCAAGCAGGCCTGCCGCATCGGCGCATCGAAAGCTGGCATTATACCGATCTGCGGGCTTTGATGCGTGAGGCGCTGCCGATCGCGCCGGCGCCAAGCGCCGATGCGATCGCAGCTCTCGGCAAGACGATGGCCGAAGCTGGCTTACCGGCGCAAAGGCTCGTGCTCGTGGATGGCATTTTCGCTCCTGAGCTTTCGGGCGCTCTGCCTGAGGGTGTGAAGGTGACGTCGCTTTCCGCCGCTTTGGCG
The DNA here is from genome assembly GCA_027346205.1 of Beijerinckiaceae bacterium. Taxonomy (GTDB): domain Bacteria; phylum Pseudomonadota; class Alphaproteobacteria; order Rhizobiales; family Beijerinckiaceae; genus Methylovirgula. Next base: position 2,755 of record DAIESR010000479.1, on the reverse strand, counting down.
GAAGGGCGGACCGATATCATCACGCATCTTTCGGCGGAATGGGCCGGTGCCAAAGATCCGGTCATCGCATTGAATGCCGCGCTGATGCAGGACGGGGTCGTGATCGAGGTCGCGCCCGGTACGAAGATCGCCGAGCCTATTCATCTCATCTATGCCACGGCATCGGCGACGCCGGTCGCGCGCTTCTCGCGTTCGCTCATGCTCATCGGTGCCGGCGCTTCGGTGACGCTGAGCGAAACGAGCTTTGGCGCGGGCGGTCGGACTGGGCAGACGAATAATGGCCTCGTCATGGTGATCGGTGATGAGGCGGTCGTAGGCCATACTTTGGCTTTGACTGAGACAGTGCCCGGCAGTGTCCGGCTCGAAAGTTTCATGGTGCTGCTGGGTGCCAAGGCCAATTTCGACAGCTTCGGGCTGATCACGGGTGGCGGCTTGGTCCGCCGGCAGATTTTCATGCGATATGAAGGGGCCGATGCCAAAGCGGCGCTGCGCGGCGTCTCATTGTTGCGCGGCCGCGAGCACGCCGACACGACGATCTTCGTTCAGCATTGCGCCACAGGCTGCGAAGGTCGGGAGACCTTCCGCTATATTCTCGACGAGGAGGCCGTCGGCGTCTTCCAAGGAAAGATCCATGTTGCGCCCGCCGCGCAGCATACGGACGGCAAGATGCTCTGCAAGGCGCTGCTTCTCACCGATATGGTGGTGATGAACAGCAAGCCGGAGCTGGAGATTTTTGCCGATGACGTTGCTTGCGGCCATGGCACGACATGCGGTGGTCTCAGCGACGAACAGATCTTCTATCTTCAGGCGCGCGGTCTGCCTTATGCGCAGGCGGAGGCGTTGCTTCTCGATGCGTTCGGCGGCGAGCTTGTGGATGAGATCCCGAATGAAGCGCTCGTCACGGCCTTCCGGGCCGAGATCGCGGCTTGGCTCGCCGCGCGGGTGAAAGCCTGAGGGTGCGATAGGGACAGAAAGCACGGCGGTCAGTGTTAAACCCGGCCAATGTGCAAGGAGAGCAGGTCTATGAACAAGCATATCGTTGCGGATGCGCCGCTCGACGTCATGCGCATCCGCGAGGATTTTCCGATCCTCTCTCTTGAGGTCTACGGCAAGCCGCTTGTCTATCTCGACAATGCCGCTTCGGCGCAGAAGCCGAAGCAGGTCGTCGATCGGATGGTCCATGCGACTTATCATGAATATGCCAATGTGCATCGCGGCCTGCATTATCTCGCCAATGCGGCGACGGATGCCTTCGAAGCCGCGCGTGAAAGCGTTCGGGCCTTTTTGAACGCGGAAACCGTCAACGAGATCATTTTCACCAAATCGGCAACGGAATCCATCAATCTCGTTGCGTCGTCCTTTGGCCAGGCTTTCATTAAGGAGGGCGACGAGATCGTCCTCTCGATCATGGAGCATCACGCCAATATCGTTCCGTGGCATTTTCTGCGCGAGCGCAAGGGCGCGGTGCTGAAATGGGTCGATGTCGATGACGACGGGAATTTCCTGATCGAGGAATTCGAAAAGGCGCTGACCGAAAAGACCAAGATCGTCGCGATCACCCAAATGTCGAACATGTTGGGCACCGTGACGCCGATCAAGGAGATCGTGCGGATCGCCCATGCGCGTGGCATTCCCGTACTTGTCGACGGTTCGCAAGGTGCGGTGCATCTCGAAGTCGACGTCCGCGATCTCGATGTCGATTTCTATATCGTGACGGGCCACAAGCTCTATGGGCCGACCGGTATTGGCGCGCTCTATGCGAAGAAGGAATGGCTGGAAAAACTGCCGCCCTTCCTCGGGGGTGGCGAGATGATCAACGAGGTGACGCGGGATCGCATTACCTATAACGAGCCGCCGCATCGTTTCGAGGCTGGCACGCCGCCGATCATTCAGGCGGTCGGACTTGGCGCGGCTCTTGATTACATGCGCTCAATAGGCCGGGCGAAGATCCACGCGCATGAGATGGCGTTGAGTGAATATGCGCATGAGGTCGTTTCGCGCATCAATTCGGTCAAGATTTTCGGCCGTGCGAAGGATAAGGGCGCGATCTTGTCCTTCGAAATGAAGAATGCGCATGCCCATGACGTCGCGACGATCATAGATCGTTCGGGCGTTGCGGTGCGGGCCGGTACGCATTGTGCGCAGCCGTTGCTCGCAAGATTTGGTGTGACCTCGACGTGTCGTGCATCTTTCGCGCTCTACAACACGTTCGAGGAAGTCGACAAACTCGCTGAAGCCTTGCGCAAAGCGGAAGGCCTTTTTGCCTGAATCACAAGGAGCCCGCCATGGCCGAAACGGACACGCTCGAAGCTCAGGAAAGCCTGCCGAACGAGCCGCAGTGGATCTTTTCTCAGGATGCTCAGCAAGCCGAACGCGATCGTTTGATTAGCGACATGGTCGCTGCTTTCAAGACGATCTTCGACCCTGAAATTCCATGCGACATCTATGAGCTCGGCCTCATCTACAAGGTGGATGTCGACGAGAACCGGCTGATCCGGGTCGAGATGACCCTGACCGCGCCGGGTTGCCCGGTTGCCGGTGAAATCACCCGCTCGGTCGAAACGGCGATCGGTACGGTGCCGGGGACGCTGGGCGTCATTGTCAGCATCGTCTTCGAACCGCCGTGGGATCAGGCGCGCATGTCCGACGAGGCGCGTGTCTCGCTCGATATGCTGTGAGGGGCGCTCTCGTCCTTCCCCCCCTCGCAAGTCGGCTGTTGCTGACTTGCGCATTGAAATGCCCAACTCGGGCCTAT
>DAIESR010000469.1 GCA_027346205.1 Beijerinckiaceae bacterium | reverse complement strand
CGCGCCAAGCGCGCGGCCGTCATCGATAAGATGGCGGCCGCCTATATATTGCAAGGCGCGCTCGACCGGCTGAATCGACCGAAATCGCCCAGAGAAGATCTCGCGCGCTGACGGCTTATCAATAGCCGTAGTAATAGCCGGGGCCGTACCCATAGCCGTAATAGCCGGGGCCATATCCATAATAATAGCCGCCGTAATAGGGATAGCCATAATACGGGTAACCGCTTGCCGCCGCGGCCGCGCCGCCAAACAGTCCCAGTACCGTGCCAGCGACGGCTGCCCCCGCGCCAGGATTGTAGTAGTGGCGATAATAATAGTGCCGATAAGGGCGGTGCCGATAGGCATAATGATGATGGCCGCGATGGTGGTGGCGATAGACGACTAAGTCGAGCTTCGCCTGGCTCACATCCCTGGCCACGTTAGCCACCGGCAGCGGTGCAGCCGCAGCCGCGCCTCCCATGGCAAGGGCGAAAGCGCCGGCCATAGCGAGACATGTCAGTTTTTTTCTATTTTCCTGCATCATTTCGATTCTCCCTGATTCCTCAGGCTCCGACCGTCGCACTGCGGCGGTCGGCACAAGCCGAGATAATCCGTCACACGCTCGCCGCAAAACGGCTGGCGCGCAGCCAATGAGTTTACGCAGAAGACCAAGAAACGTTCCATTGCCAAGCAAGCGATGCCGTAAAGTTCAGCAGCAAAGCCAAGCTTTTCTGCTTTGACCTCTCGTGATGGGCGCTCGACCGCAGGCTTGAGGCGATGCAACGAACCAAGCTTGTACCGCAGCGGCAAGACGAGCATGTCCCGGAAAAGTTGATAGACCTTCTCCGAGAAAGGACGTGCTCTATCTATTTGAAACAAACTCGATTTATCCTAACCATGCGGATCATGGCCCGAGCCGATCGGATATGTCCTATCTACCAAAGAGCCAACACCTCATCATCTGAAGTGGCTTTCGTCTGGAGCGGCTCTCAGGCGGCGCTCGCAAGCTTCGCTGCCGCCACTTTGATTCGAGCAGCCTATTCCGTGACGAGGTTTCGCGGCGCGCCGGCGACCCAGGCCTCTATATTGTCGACAAGCTGATTGGCGAGCCCAGTCATCGCCTCGATGCTCGCCCAGGCGACATGCGGCGTGATGAGGAGATTGGGCAGATCGGATTCGAGCAGCACATTGCCTTGCTTCGGCGGCTCGATGGTGAGCACGTCGAAGCCGGCACCAGCGATCTCACCGCTCTTCAGCGCCTCGACCAGCGCCACCTCGTCCACCAAGCCGCCCCGCGCCGTATTGATGAGGATCGCGTCCTTCTTCATCTTTTTGAACTCAGCCGCAGCAATGATGTTGCGCGTGCCGTCGGTAAGCGGGCAGTGAAGCGAGATGGTGTCGCTCTCGCTCAGGATCGTATCCAGGTCCACCTTGCCGGGAAAATCATAGACGTCGGTGGCGATCACCTTCATGCCCAGCGCCTCGGCGCGGGTGGCGACGGATTTGCCCAATGCGCCATAGCCGATGAGGCCCAAGGTGGAGCCGGCAATGTCGTGGATCGGATGATCGAAATAGCAGAATTGATCGATCGTCTGCCATTTGCCGCCACGGACATCGAGCACATAGGGAAACAGATTGCGGCGCAGCGCAAAGATGAGCGCGAGCGTATGTTCCGGCACCGTATTGACGGCGTAATTGCGGATATTGACGACGGCGATGCCATGCGCCTTGCAATAAGCCTTGTCGATGCAGTCGGTTCCGGTCGCGGCGACGGCGATCAGCTTCAATTTAGGCAGCTTCTCGAGCGTCGGCGCCCGCATCTGCACTTTATTGATGATGGCGATGTCCGCATCGGCGAGACGCTCGACGATCTCCTCGACAGCCGTCGCGTCATATTCCTTATAGTCATGCGGAAAATTCGGGGTACGGACCGATACGCCGATCGTCGCGCGATCGAGGAACACGATTCTATGCTCGGGATGCTCGGACACGGATGCCGTCTCCTTCTTTTGCTTGGCGGTTATGGTGGCTTGCAATAACGAACCGCGGATCGTCACTACCGCTCGTCGAAACACGCGCCTCGACCAACAGGCGGGGCTCAAACGCCGGCCGGCACAGTGATAGACCAACGATAAGTCAGACCAAGATGGGTCAGATCATGGCTTGTCCGGTCGCGTGCAGAAAAAATCGACAAAAAGATCCGGCATGACGGATGGACCGCACGAGCAGCGCCTTCGAGGAAGAGGGATACAAAATGCCTGCGCGAAAGCTAGCGCGGCTCCTGGTCGAAATCAACGCATCGTCCCGGCATAAACCACTTGCCAATCCGCACAGAGCTGGCATAGAAGCGCCTGCTCAAGTCGACGGGCATCCGACGCCACCGTTTGATGGCAGCTGGAGCTTGTGTCGTCATCAGAATGGCGGATAGGACAGCGCTCCATAGCGCTCTCTGCTGAGAGAGGGAGCCTCGTCTCGGTGGGGGATAGTTCAACGGTAGAACTGCGGACTCTGACTCCGTCAATCTTGGTTCGAATCCAGGTCCCCCAGCCAGCCATTCCCAAAAATCGTGACCGTCGTCCGGCTCTGCCAAAAACCCCGCAGTTCCGGGGCTTTGGCGTGTGGGCTGGCATCCCTGAGACCGCCGGCATGGCGTAAATGGCACTTGTGGCGTCTGTTTTCGTCGAAAGTCTCTTACGCAGGTCAGCTGAAAGCCGTCACGGAGCGATCGCCCTCGCATTCGGCCTACGGCGGCCAGTCTCACTCCAGTGGTCGTAGGCGCGCCGCGACGGCTTCTCCGTCATTTTGACAGCCAGTTGAATTGAGCGAGGCATGCTCAATTCAACATCGCCGCCTTCACCCACCAGTCGGGATGCGCTTTAAGAATCGTCCGTTTGGCGCGGGCGACGGTGCGGCAATCGGGAAACAGCGCAAAACAGGTCGAACCCGAGCCCGACATGCGCGCCAGCTTGCAGCCGGGCGCCGCCGCAAGGATGGCGAGCACATCGCCGACGATGGGCGCGAGAACGCAGGCCGCATCCTCCATATCATTGCGCGCCTTTTTCAACGCCGCGATGAGGGCCGCATAATCGATCCCGCTTTCGATCTTCGGATGCGCGCCGTAGCCGGTCTCCACGCCCGGCGCAATATTCATGCGCGCGAAGACCGCTTTGGTCGCCAGCGGCTGACGCGGATTGACGATCAGCACCGGCAGAGGCGGAAGCTTCAGAACAGGCCCTAGGCTTTCACCAATGCCCGCCATCATCCGTGCATGGGTTGCAAGACATACGGGAACATCGGCACCCGTCGCTGCCGCGGCCTCCAAAAGCCGCGGATCATCGAGGCTGAGATCATTCGCCCGCGCGAGAAGCCGCAGCGCCGCCGCCGCATCCGAAGAGCCGCCACCGACGCCCGCGGCAACCGGCAAATTCTTGACGAGATGAAAGGCGCCGAGCTTGAGGCCCTCTATCCGCGATGCCAGGTGCTGCGCAGCCTTGCCGACGAGATTATCATCAGGATCGCCGGAGGCCGGCGCCGTCGGGCCGCTGACGGAAAGCTTCAGCGCGTCGCCCGGCACCAGCGAGAGCGTGTCGCCGCTGCGCGTAAAAGCGACGAGGCTCTCGAGCCTGTGATAGCCGTCCGGCCGCCGGCCGAGGACATGCAAGGTCAGATTGATTTTAGCGGGCGCGCGTTCTGTGAGACGCGCGGCTTCGGTCAGGAGAGGAGGCAAGGCTGCTGAATGGTGTGAGACAAGCGACGCTTCCTCCGTTTGGAGAGATGTGTGCGCAAGGAAAGGCCGCGCCGGAATGCGCGGCCCACGATACGGACATTGATAGATACGATCTGCGAGACCAACGCAGCCGCCTCAACCGCCGCGCTTGGTCGGCATGGCTTCGGCCGCGGCGGGCTTGCCTTGAGCATCCAGGCCATGCGCGATCTTCTGCAGGATCTTCGGCAGATCTTGGGGATCGGGCGCGAGATCGCGCGCATGGTTCCATTGGAACTGCGCTTCGAGCTTGCGTCCCACCTGCCAATAGGCATCGCCAAGGTGATCATTGATCACCGGATCGGAGGGCTTGAGATCGACCGCGCGCTCCAATTCCTTCACCGCGGCATCATAATGGCCGAGCTTGTAATCGGCCCAACCAAGGCTGTCGACAATATAGCCGTCGGTCGGCCGCAATTCGACCGCGCGGCGCAACATCGGAAAAGCCTTGTCGAGATGGATGCCTTTATCGACCCAGCTATAGCCGAGATAATTCAAGACGAGCGGCTGGTTGGGATAGAGCTGTAGCGCATGTTGGAAATCAGCCTCGGCCGGCGGCCAGTTGTTCAGTCTCTCATAGGAAATGCCGCGGAAATAATAGAGCGGCCAATTCGCCTTATCGGGCTTTTTTGAAACCTCGATCGCCTTGCTATAGGTCGCGGTCGCCTCGGCATAATGCTTATGCGCGCGCTGCAGATTGCCGAGCGCGGACAGCGCATCTTCATTGCTCGGATGCTCGCCGACGATCTTCTTTAGAAATTTCGTCGCATCATCGGTGCGACCAAGATTTTCGAGCACCTGCGCGGTCTCGATTTCGGCGGTCAGATAGAGCGGATCGCTGTCACGAACCGACTGATAAATATCGATCGCCGCCTCATATTGCTTGAGCCGCTCATAAAGATCGCCGAGCGTCAGGGTCGCAAGGCTATTGTTGGGATCGAGATAGAGCGCTAGCCGCAGATAGACCATGGCGGCGAGCTCGTCGCCTTGACGGCCGCCGGCGGCACCCAATCCGTAGAGAACCTCCGCCGCACCCTGCTCCGGCGTCTTCACGATCGGATCGAGCGTCTTGCCGGCCTTGAGCGCGGCGAGCGCCGCGCGAACGGTCGGATGGTCCGGCAACATCTGATCGAAGGCTTCATAAGCACGGATCGCCTCATCGCGATGGCCGCGATGGCTCATGAAGCGCGCATAGGCATCGACGAGCCGCAGAGTGTTTTGGTCGGCGCCATAGGCGGCCTTGAACGCAGTGGTGGCAGTCTCGACCTCGTTGCCGATATCGGCGATCAAGGCTTTATGGTAATCGCGAAAGACAGCGAAGTTCGGCTCAGTCAACTTGTCGAGAAGCGCGAGCGCCTTTTTCGTACGGTGATTGCCTTCATAGGACCAGGCCGACAGCAAGGTCGATGTGAGATCACGGTCCTGGCCGGAGCCGCCATGCGTGAATTGCGCCCGTGCAGCGGAAAACTGTCGCGCCTTCATATCTTTGACGCCGAGCGCGAGATGCCCCAACCCATTGCCAGGCTCGTGTGCGACGAGACGATCGGCCAGGATGAACGCCTCCTGCATATTGCCGTTCGAAAGCGCAGCGACGAAGGTGCGTTCCAGCAATTGCTTATTGCGTGGATCGAAACGCAGAGCCTCACGAAAAAAAGTCGCCGCGGCGGTCGTGTCACGCTCGGCGCCGGCGATGAGCGCGGCAAGATAATTGCCGGCGGGACTGTCGCCGACTTCAAACGGCGTCGCCAGAGCGAAACTTTCATGCTGCCGCGCCGCAAGGGGCGAGACAGCAGCTGACAACCCGAAGAGAACACAGGCGAGGAGCAAGCCCCCACGCAATGCGAGACGATGCAAAGGCAAGCTCCACTCCTCCAGAATGATGTCAGCTTTCTTGAACATGCGATGTTTCAAGCAAACCGGGGAACGACTCTCCAGCCCTTCCGCAAGAAGACATGCTCCAGATCCTCGATCACGACGCAGCCTGCCCGACCGACCGGCTGCCCGTGCCTCCCTTGGCACGCCAACCAAGCCTCCGCGACACCCCGGCCAATCGCGCACTGAACGCCGATCATCCGCTTTGGCCCAGTCTCAGGCAAGTGCGGTGACCTCCGCACCATTTAGCGCCTCTATGACATTTTGACCCTCGGAGCCACAAAAACCGAGTGTCGAACGAACGGCAGCATGTCCCTTATCGGAAAAGCCTGTCAACTTCGCCGGAATCTGCGCCAGCGTCACACCGTTTTGCGTTGATGCCGCAAGATTTGCCCAAACCCGTGCCCACATGGCTACGGCGACGAATCGGTTCGGCTGAACCTTTGCCGAACGCCTTTGCTGCGCCGTGTCTCAGGTTTGTCCCGGCCGCAATTTGTAAAAGATATGATGGCCGATCACATCCATTTTCTTCAACCGCCGCGCCCAATAAGGCCGGACATAATTGGCATGATAATGGGTGGCGCCACCCACATCAGCCACATAGGTCTTTCCCTCGCTGACCTCATTGGCAATGCGCACGGCGATACTCCAAGCTTCCGGCTCGGTGATGCGTAAGGAGCGTCCCTCGCAAGCGAAAGAAAATTGGCAGGCGTGATAATGGCTGCGATTCTGGAACACGACGCCGCATATGCTCGAAGGATATAATCCGCTCGACACGCGGTTGAGAACCACCTGGGCGACAGCAGCCTGACCTTCCTCCGGCTCACCCCGCGCCTCGAAATAGATCGCCTCCGCGAGGCACCGTTTTTCGCGTGCAGCCTGATCCTGGCCGACCAGCGCAGCATAATTAGGGCGATCGGCTGGAACGATCGACATATCCCGAGGCAGGCTTGCCTCGGCATAGACTTCGATGGGCGTCGCGTCGGCGGGCGCAGGCGTCGTTGAGGCGAGACCCACGGCCCGCGATACCACAGGGGTCGCACCTTGCATCAAGCGTTCGTTGATTGCCGCCGGCCGCATGGTGATCAGCGAAACGCCTTGCTGCGGCGAAGCGGTCCCCGTCGTATGCGCCGTGGTCGGGCTCTCGCCTTCGGGCCAGGGCTCGAAGCTCGCGACGCTCTCCGGCCCGGCAATACCCTCCGCTTGGTTGGAGAACGCACTGCTCGGCCATGTGGCATGATGCGCGAAGAGCAGATCGGCCGCGCGCAATCGGGCCAGCCCGCCCTTATGACGCAATTGCGTATCGAAGGTCGGGCGCAGGCCGACGAGCGGATCGCCCTTTTGGCTGCGATCGATATCCGGCTTAAGATGCGTCACGACGCCGGGCATCACACGTTTGAAAACGGCGCGTGGCTCGATTTCATCTGGAAACCGCGTAAATTCCTCAGGCGCGCCGAGCACGAGCCGCGCCTCGTTGATCCGCGGAATCTGCGCCTCACGTTCCGCCTGACGGATCGCTTCGAAGGGCGAGCCTCCCGACGTAGCGGGCACAAGCTCGATGGGTCGCGTAACGGCGGCGACGCTGATCGGGGCGATCGTCGCGCCAAAGGTCACATCCTGGCCCGCATCCGCCGAGATCGAGACGACAAGCCCGACCCCGAGGCACCAAGGTGCAACGACACCCATTGCCCAACTGATCCGGAACAGACCCATCAGCACGCCATACCCCAGGCGGACGATGGCGTGACTAATTGGTCACAGGTCCCGCCTCATCGTCCCTCGCACATGGTTATCGCTGTTTAAGCTTGAAGAGGTGTTTACGCCTAAAATTTTAGGGGCGTGCCAGAATGGAGCAGAAGCCCGCAAAGCTCTGACTATCGCTCAGCGGGGATCGCGCCTGGCTCGCCGCCTTCTGACCGAGCGCCGCCTGCGCCGCGGCAAGTCGCGCGATCGGCACACGGAAGGGCGAGCATGAAATATAAGTGAGCCCGACCTTCTCGAAAAAAGCGATCGAGGCCGGATCGCCGCCATGCTCGCCGCATATCCCGAGCTTGATATCCGGCCGCGTCTTACGCCCCCGCTCGATACCGATTTCAACAAGCTCGCCGACACCCTCCTGATCGATGGTGACGAAAGGATCCTCGGGCAGAATGCCTCTTGCTTCATAAGCGCCGAGGAAGGAACCAGCATCGTCACGTGAAATGCCGAGGCCCGTCTGGGTGAGATCATTGGTGCCGAAGGAGAAGAATTCGGCGGTCTCGGCGATCTTATCGGCCTGAAGACAAGCGCGCGGCAATACGATCATCGTGCCGACCGTATAAGGAATTGTCTCCCTGGTCTCGGTGGCGACAGCCACCGCCATCGCATCGATATCAGCCTTGACGAGATCGAACTCGGCCTTGGTAACGATGAGCGGCACCATGATTTCGGGATAAGGGGCAACGCCCGTCTTTTTCTTAGCTTCGACGGCACCCTCGAAGATCGCGCGCGCCTGCATTTGCGCGATTTCGGGAAAAGCAATGGCGAGCCGGCAGCCACGAAAGCCGAGCATCGGATTGAACTCATGCAATTCGGCAGCACGACGTTCGAGCTTCTCGGCCGGCACGCCCATGGCGGCGGCGACTTCGGCGATATCGGCATCCGTATGCGGCAGGAACTCATGCAACGGCGGATCGAGCAGCCGGATCGTCACAGGCAGCCCCGCCATGATCTCGAAGAGCACAGCGAAATCGCTCCGCTGAAATGGCAACAGCTTGGCGAGCGCGGCGCGCCGCCCGGCCTCATCATCGGCGAGGATCATTTCGCGCACGACAATGATACGATCCGCATCGAAAAACATGTGCTCGGTGCGGCAAAGTCCGATGCCTTCAGCGCCGAATTTACGTGCCATGCGCGCGTCCGCTTCAGTTTCAGCATTGGCGCGCACGCCCATGCGACGCACCTTATCGGCCCATTCCATGATAATCGCGAAATCGCCGAAAAGCTCCGGCTGCATCATCGCAACCGTGCCCTCGATGACCTGCCCCGAACTGCCGTCGATGGTGATGACGTCGCCAGCTTTGAACACTTTGCCGGCGACGCTCATCGTGCTTTTCTCATAATCGACTCGGATCGATCCGGCACCAGAGACACAAGGCTTGCCCATGCCGCGTGCGACGACAGCCGCATGCGAAGTCATGCCGCCGCGCGTCGTCAGAATGCCCTGCGCCGCATGCATGCCGTGAATATCCTCGGGACTCGTCTCGACGCGAACAAGGATGACCTTGCGACCGGCATGCTGGCACTGCTCCGCCTCATCGGCACTGAAGACGATCTCGCCGCAAGCGGCGCCAGGCGAGGCCGGCAGGCCCGTCGCCACGATCTTGCGCTCGGCGGCAGGATCGATCATCGGATGCAGTAGCTGATCGAGCGAAGCGGGATCGATCCGCATGATGGCCTCCTCACGTCCGATCAGGCCTTCATTCGCCATATCGACAGCCACCCGCATTGCGGCCTTCGTCGTCCTTTTGCCGCTACGCGTTTGCAGCATCCATAATTTGCCACGCTCGACGGTGAACTCCATGTCCTGCATGTCACGATAATGCTTTTCGAGCAGTTCGGTGATACGGACGAATTCGGCAAAGACCTCGGGCAAAGCCTTTTCCATCGACGGCTTGTCGGAGCCGGCCTCCAGGCGGGCCGCCTCGGTGATGTTCTGCGGCGTCCTGATACCGGCGACGACGTCCTCGCCCTGGGCATTGATCAGGAACTCGCCATAGAGCTCTTTGGCGCCGGTCGACGGATTGCGGGTGAAGGCGACGCCCGTGGCCGATGTCTCGCCCATATTGCCGAAGACCATGGCCTGAACAGTGACCGCCGTACCCCAGCTTTCGGGAATGGCGTTGAGGCGCCGATAAGTGATCGCGCGCGTGTTCATCCACGAGCCGAAGACAGCGCCGACCGCGCCCCAGAGCTGCTCATGCGGGTCCTGTGGGAAAGGCGCGCCGCGCACCTGCTCGACTTTCGCCTTGAAAGCGCGGATCATCACCTGCCAATCCTCGGCCATGAGTTCCGTGTCGAGCAGCAAGCCTTTGCTTTCCTTGAACTGCTCCAGGATCTCCTCGAACAGATGATGTTCGACACCGAGCACGACATCTGAATACATCTGGATGAATCGGCGATAGGAATCATAGGCGAAGCGCGGATCACCGGCATTCGCGGCAAGCGCCTCGACCGTCCCGTCATTCAGTCCGAGGTTCAAGACCGTGTCCATCATGCCCGGCATGGAAGCGCGGGCACCGGAGCGGACCGAAACGAGCAAGGGCTTTTGTTGATCGCCGAAGCCGCGGCCGGTCAGCTTTGCGACATGTAGCAGCGCTGCCTCGACTTCTGCAGCGAGTTCGGCCGGATAGCTGTTGCCATGCTCGTAGAAGAAGGAACAAACCTCCGTCGTGATGGTGAAGCCCGGCGGTACCGGCAAGCCTAGATTGGCCATTTCAGCCAGATTAGCGCCCTTGCCGCCGAGAAGGTCGCGCATGCGGCTTGCGCCTTCCGCCTTGCCATCGCCGAATGTATAGACCCATTTTGCCATTTCGATCGTCCTTGGTCGATTTCGCAGACGTCAATCGATTTCGCAGACGTCCGTCCCCCACGACATGCGCGTGAATGAGGGCAGGAAACTCACCACGCCGCCTAGCCCGTATCGCGAGGGTGGGGCGACATCGCGCCGCCGGTACGGACGATGGACACCCGATGCTGCTTCGGATGTCCATCCGTTCTGATAGGCGGCGCTGCACCGCAAGAACGATGCCGTAACACCCCTGGCACGGCGACGATATCCTCCAATGGTGTGGCTGTGGGGCTTGCTC
>DAIESR010000438.1 GCA_027346205.1 Beijerinckiaceae bacterium | reverse complement strand
GAGGCTGCAATCGCCGCTTTCTCGCGGGGCCTTGAGTTTTTTCCCGGCCATGCGGACCTCCTCAATAATCGCGGCGTCGTCTTTATCGATACCGGTGCATTCGATGAAGCGCTCGCCGATTTCGAGGCCGCGCTTGCGACTCACCCGGATCTGCCGGAAGCGCTCTTTAATCGCGGCACAGTGCTTTTGCAGCAAGGCCGCTCGTCGGCGGCGCTTGCCGATTTCGATCAGGCGATCGCATTGCGTCAGGTCTATCCCGATGCATGGGTGGGCCGTGGTGTCGCGCTCAGGGAATTGAACCGCATGGAGGAAGCGCTCGCAGCTTTCAATGTCGCGATCGCGCAAAAGCCAGATTCGGCGCATGCCAGGAACAATAAGGGCGCGTTGCAACTTCTTCTGGGTGATTTCGAGCATGGCCTAGACGGCTATGAATATCGCTGGATCGCCGGCCAGACGCATAAGTTCAAATTGGAATTGCCCATACCAGAATGGCAGGGCCGCATTCGTCTAGGAGAAAAGCTCATCGTATTCGACGAGCAGGGGGTCGGCGACACGATTCAATTCAGCCGCTATCTGCCGCTGCTTGCAGACGCTGGCGTCGATGTCACCTTCTTCTGCCGCAGCAAGGCCTTGCGGCTGTTGCGCGGGCTTCCCCGTGCGATCCGCTGCGTCGATGATTTTGGTCCGGAGGAGCGCTTCGACAGCCAAATCGCTCTCTCGAGTCTGCCCAACGCGCTCGGCACGAGGATTTCCACGATTCCGGCTTCCGTGCCTTATCTCGTGCCCGAGCCGGATCTCGTCGCCACCTGGGCCGAGCGGCTCGCGCAGCGTGGCGATAAGCAGGATCTCAAGATTGGCCTCGTCTGGGCCGGCAATCCGAATGTCCGCGCCGATCCGCGCCGCTCGATTCCACTCGCCGCTTTTTCGCCATTGCTCTCGCTCGCAGGCGTGCGCGTGATCAGCCTGCAGAAATACGACGGGCTCGAAGAGATCGAGACCTTGTCGCAAGGCGCTGGGCTCGAAACCCTGGGCGAGGGTTTCGACAGCGGCACCGATGCCTTCATCGATACGGCTGCGGTGATGCAGAATGTCGATCTTGTCGTGACATGCGACACGTCGACGGCCCATCTGGCCGGCGCGCTCGGCCGTCCGGTCTTCGTCCTTTTGAAGAAAGTGCCCGATTGGCGCTGGATGCTCGATCGCACGGATTCGCCCTGGTATCCAACGATGCAGCTTTTCCGTCAGGCGCAGGCAGGCGATTGGGACGAACTCATGGCGCGGGTCGTCGCCGCGGTCGAGCAGTTCCGGCAGGAACGCGCGGAAGCTAAGCTGGTCTGATCAGCCGGCTTGATCGCCCGCCTCAGCCCTTCCGCTCCGCCGTCATGATGTAATTCACATCCATATCCGGGTTTTCCCGCCATTTCCGGCCGAGCGGGTCAAAGACCACGCCCGTTTCGTCGATGATATGGAGGCCGGCGGCACGCAGCGCCGCGGCGAGTTCCTCGGGCTTCACGAATTGCGCCCATCTATGGGTGCCTTTCGGGACCCATTGCAGAACATATTCCGCTCCGAGAATGGCGAGCGCATAGCTCTTCAAGGTGCGGTTGAGCGTCGCCGCCACGAGAATGCCGTTCGGGCGAACCATGGTCGCAGCGAGCGCGATAAAACCCTTCATGTCGCGCACATGCTCGATGACCTCCATGGCGAGCACGATGTCGAAGGTTCTGCCTTCGGCGGCAAAGGCTTCCGCTGTGCTGCAATGATATTCTATGGCGAGGCCGGAGGTCTCCGCATGCCGGCGCGCTACATCGATATTGGCCGGCGCCGGGTCGAGGCTTGTCAGTTTGGCGCCAAGCCGGCTCAGGCTTTCCGACAGGATTCCGGCGCCGCAGCCTATGTCGAGAATATCGAGCCCTTCGAGAGGATGGCGGGGATCTGCTGCTGCCGGCGTCTTCGCACGGGCACGGCGGCGGGCGATCAGGCGGCGCAGATAATCGACCCGCGCAGGGTTGAACTCGTGCAGCGCACGCATCGGCCCGCGTGGGTTCCACCAGTCTCCGCCGAGCCGGTCGAAGCGGGCGACTTCGTCGGGGTCGACGCTTGTCGCCATTTGCAGGTCTTCCTTGGGGAGCATTCCGATCCTCCTCCCGGTCAGCCGAAATATCTTTGCGCGGCCGGAATCGTCATGTATACGCGCCTCACGGCAAGAGTGGGATGAGGAAAAGCGGGAGCCTATTTTCCGCCTGCATCCTGCTCCTCATTATTGGAATCGATGGCGTTCGGAAAGGCTTCGGATCATTCCGGCGCCTTTGTGAACGGCATCTAAGGCGCGAACTGGCTTGCGCTTTCCCTGCGGCGAACCGCAAACACATTGGCATCCAGAGAAAGTCTATCCGGACCCTATGGCCCGCCTCGTGATGAAATTTGGCGGCACTTCCGTCGCCGATATGGACCGTATTCGCAATGTCGCCCGCCATGTGCATCGCGAGGCTGTCGCCGGCCATTCCGTGGCGGTGGTCGTTTCCGCTATGTCGGGCAAGACGAACGAGCTCGTCGGCTGGTGCAAGGACGCGTCGAAACATTTTGATCGGCGTGAATATGATGCTGTGGTGGCCGCCGGTGAGCAGGTGACCGCTGGATTGCTGGCCATTGCCCTGCAGGAGCGAGGGCTTCGAGCGCGTTCTTGGCTCGGCTGGCAGATCCCGATCCTGACGAGTGATGCGCATGGCGCGGCGCGGATTGTCGAGATCGATGGAAGCGGCATCCTCGATGGCTTTGCCACGCATAATGAAATCGCCGTCATCGCGGGCTTTCAGGGCCTGCACAAGGAGACAGGGCGGATAACGACACTCGGCCGTGGCGGTTCGGATACGAGTGCCGTGGCGGTCGCCGCCGCGATCAAGGCGGACCGCTGCGATATTTATACGGATGTGGACGGGGTCTATACGACCGATCCCCGCATTGTTCCGAAGGCGCGCCGGCTCGATCGCGTCGCCTTTGAGGAAATGCTTGAAATGGCGTCGCTCGGCGCCAAAGTGATGCAGGTCCGCTCCGTCGAGCTCGCGATGGTCCATAAGGTGAAGACCTTCGTGCGCTCCTCCTTCGACGATCCGGAGAATCCGCAGCCCGGCACCTTGATTTGCGGCGAGGAGGATATTGTGGAGCAGCAGGTGGTCACCGGAATCGCCTTTTCGCGTGACGAGGCGCAGATCACTTTGCGACGCGTGGCCGATCATCCCGGCGTCGCGGCGGCTATTTTCATGCCGCTCGCCGAAGCCAATATCAATGTCGACATGATCGTTCAGGTTGCCTCGGACGATTCGGTCGCGACCGATATTACTTTCACCGTGCCGACGGCGGATTTCGACCGCGCCCGGTTGATTCTCGAAAAGATGCAGCCGCAGATCGGTTATGCTGCCTTACAAGGTGCCAATGATGTCGTGAAAGTCTCGGCGATCGGCATCGGCATGCGCAGCCATGCCGGCGTAGCCGCGCGCGCGTTCCGGGCCCTTGCCGAAAAAGGCATAAACATTCGTGCCATCACGAC
>DAIESR010000402.1 GCA_027346205.1 Beijerinckiaceae bacterium | reverse complement strand
CCGCGCCAGGGCGGTCAGGTCGGCGCGGTCAGCAGGAGACAAAAAGCCGGCGCAAATCATCCCACAACACGAATCCCAAAATCGCCCCAGGGCAAGCGGTTTTTCGGACTATCAATGAATCAGGGTATACCACAAAAAAGAGCAGCCAAGATGCGTGCGTTTCATGCTTCCACAGAACTCCCGATGATCGGCCTAGAATTTCCCCTTGGTGGGACATGAGCGACATTCCCCTCGGAGCCGACACGCTTTCGCGTGGGCGCTTGCCCGTGCTTCGGTCAAGGCCGTCCGCAGGACGCCCCATTGAGGGGTCGCCTTGAGGGAAGCGCAATGGCAAGCGCCATAATCGGCGGGGCGGCCGGGTGCCGCTTGATGGGGGATTGAGAGAACGCCCCTTCCGCTTACCGCCGCGCCCTGAGCGGTCTCGCTACCAGGGCCGCGCGCGTCGGCGCTGCTTTCCGTCGTGAGCTGGTATCGCTTGCGATTATCTGTCGATCCTCTTCGGCACACCCGCCCGACCCCGTGGGTTTTCCCGAGAGCTCTTGCCCACAAGAGCCGAGGGCGCAGACGGAGCGAAAGCGCCCGCTCTTTCGCGCTAGCCGAAGTCGGGCGCGCATGCCCACATGCCGCCCGAAAAAGACACGGGGTCGGGCGGGTAGCCCGACGCGCGCGGCCCGTGCTTCCTTGTTCTTTTAACCATTTACCCCGCCTTACCCTAAAGGCGGGGTAAATGGTGGGCTAGATTTGACAGGCTTCCAAAGTCGTGTCGTAAAAACAATCTTGTACGACGTATGAAGAACCGCTCTATTGAGCCATTCCCTGCCATGCGCCTACGCGGCCATCTTGGGTTTGATGCCCAGATGCTTTTCGACACTGCCCAAGCGATCGAAGAGATGATCGATCTCTTTTGTAAATCCCTTTGTGTTTTCTGCTGCCGTCTCAAGCGGGGTTAAGCGTTGGTGAATATCCCTGAGCTGTCCTTCAATGGCAGCGAAATTCTCGCTCGTCTTGGCCTTGAATTCGACGAGCTCCGTGCGGCTGTCGGAGATGTCTTCCGCGAGCGCGGCGAAACCGCGATCCATACGCTCTTCGAGAGGCCGCACAACGTCCTCAAATAGTTCTCGCATTTGCTTCATTTGTGCTGCGTTGAACTCGTCCATAGTCTAATTGTATCACGTCGACGCACCGGACTAGGCGTCCACGCCAGCACATAGGGCAAGGTGCGCTTCGATTGCGCCGACGCGCTCGATGAGTTGATCGATTCTTTTGAGAGATCCATTGTCGGCCTTGACGCGTTCCTTCAGCACATAAAGGCGATCGTGGATTTCGTGGACCTCGGTCAGAATATTCGTCTCCATATACAAATTATATCACACAGCGCCGATAGCGCCTGCATTTCCGTCTTTTGAAGAAATGCATTTCTACTGAGTATTTTTATATGAATATTATTAGATGCATATTGTTATATAGAGTGAATTCCGCCGGCAGAATCCTGCACTTCCACATTTGGAAGTCTTGATTTCCATATATGGAAATCAAGACTTTCGCCCCTGCTTCCGGACGACGAAATTGATCGTATAGAAATTCGTCTTTCCCTGCCCTCGTCTCGTGATCTCTATAAGCGAGCAGGCCTCAAGCTCCTTGATGAATCGGTTCACACTCGCAACGCTCATCCCGACATCCTTAGCAAGCCTATCCTGACCCGGAAAGCACAGGTCGTTGTGCCATGCGTAGCTCAGGAGAAGTGAATAGATCGTCTTTGCGCCAATCGAGATGTCGGAATTGCGCAGAATGAAATTGGGGACTTGCGTGAACCCGTGGAGAGCCACCGGGTCCAGGCTGTTGATTTTCATATTGCGCTCTAAGCGCTCGATTTGGGCTCCGATGTGTTCCACACATCAATACTACTACCCAGGGCGCAATCCCTTAAATGAGTTATCCCCTGTTAGGCCTGGCTTCCCTGATCATCGTCGCTCATGGATGCATTTCTCGGCTCATGGTGCATCGTCTCGTTGGCATCCCTTCCCCTTCCGAGCAGGGGCGCGAGCATGGTCTGCAATCCCCTGACGAGATAGTTGGTCTCCTTGTCGCGCTCCAGAAGCGCGGCGATTTGTGAATCCTTCACATGCGCCTGATCGCGAAGAAAGACGACGTGCTCGCGCAGCATTTCATTCTCGCTTTCGAGCTGCGCGACATAGCGCGACGCGTCGGGCTGTGGCGGAGTTTGTCGCTCATGATTTTCCGGGGCGACAGTGTCGCGCTCGGCCGCGCTTGGCCGCGGTGCGTCTGCTGGCTCCTTTGGCTCTATCACTGAGGCGACGCTGTGCGACATGTCGCGCTCGGCCGCGCCATGACGCACCTCGTCGGTGATGCCATGCAGCTGCGCAAGCTGCGTGATCGCGCGCTCGACCGATGCAGGATCGACGAAATAGGCAAGGCCAGTCGCAGTCTCTTCTTTGATGCAATCAAGCCGGCCGGCGGAGCAATAGCGTTGAAGCGATCGGATGTTGCGGGGGAGTCCGGCCTCTTGGAAAAGCCGGGCCGTATCGTCGAGTGTTAGGGAATAGCGTGTCGCGCTCGGCCGCGCTGTGTCGCTCTCATACTGTCGCTCTGCGCCGGGCATTGTCGGTAGTGTAGCACGACGTTGGCGGCGCTTAGTTGTTGTCCCCATGAGCATGCACGCTGACCTAAATCAGCCCTCTCGTGACAGGGGAGAGGGCGCACGTGCCCGATCTCGAAACGCGTCCAGCATGTCTGCCCATTCCTGGATAAGTTTGACCCTCTCGGACCAATAGCTCGCACGGTTGTAGGCACGGCGCACAGTGTTCTCGTTCTGATGCCCGAGTAGTGCCTCGATGACGTCGGGGTTGGCACCGCGCTCGTTGAGAATGGTGCTCGCGGTCGAGCGAAAGCCGTGAGAAGTCATCTCGTCTTTGGTGTAGCCCATCCGGCGCAGAGCGGAGTTCATGGCGTTGTCCGAGAGCATCTTCTTGTTGGATCGGATCGACGGGAAGACGAGCTCCCCGTAGTCGGACATCGGCCAGACTTCCTTCAGGACTTCGATGGCCTGGCGAGAAAGTGGGATGTCGTGCGGGCGACGCATCTTGGCGCGCTCGGCGGGGATGCGCCAAAGCGCCTTGTCGAAATTGATCTCGGACCGCTTCGCCCCGCGCACCTCGCCCGGCCTGGCGCAGGTTAGGGCAGTGAATTTGAGCGCGGCCCCGATCGCCAATCGGGGCTGCGAGTTCCTTCAGCAGCCAAGTGTTCTTGGCAATCGTATTGGGTGCGGCGTTATTGGCGGCCAGATTGGCGAGGAAGTCGTCGGCGACGAGGCCGAAGGTGTTCTTCGCCGCGGTTTCGGCCGCGAGCTTGTCGAGCTTCTTTTTCAGGCTCGGGTCAGTCCCGGCCTCGATCAGCTTTTTTGCTTCCTCCCGCCGTTCGCGTGCTTCCGCGAGCGAGAATTGGGGGTATGCCCCAAACGATAGGACGCGCTCGACCCCCTCGAACCGGTACTTCATGCGCCAAAATTTGTTGCCGTTTGGCTGGACGAAGAGATAGAGGCCGCCGCCGTCGAAAAGCTTGTAGGGCTTTTCCGCGGGCTTGGCGTTCTTGAGATCGAAGTGCGAGAGGGCCATTGGGGTATCGCTTCAGCGGCCGGGGGTAGATTTCTTCCAGATTACCCCCAAACAGGCGCGAAACAATGGGTCGGAATGCGCGGCTATGCGCGCCAAATCCGGCGTAACAAATTGATTTTATAAGGAAAAAGTGCCGCTATGTAGACCTAATTGCTAAGGTCCTGGTGCCGCAAGAGGGATTCGAACCCCCGACCCCCTCATTACGAATGAGGTGCTCTACCAGCTGAGCTATTGCGGCATCCTGGCCCTTCGACGCGCGCCAAGCGCCATCTCCTTATGCCAGTTCGCCTGGCCTTGGCAACTCCGCAGGCGCGCGTTCGCCGGGTCGTCCTATCTCTGGCCGGCAGGAGAATTGTTCTTTAGAGCCGCGCGCTTCATAAAAGACCGAGACGGCGGATGTCTGTCTTGTCAGCAGTTTCCTCGGGGCCTGGATCATCGGGCGGTATCGCCATCGGAAAAACCACTTTCTGCACCGGACGTGGGCCGCACGGCCGTCCGGCGAAAGACGCCTGTTGCGGCATTTGCGATAGCGGCTCGGCCTCACTCTGAATTGCTGTGGGTTCCACGGGCTCCGGTGCAGGCGCGGGTGTCGCTTCGATTTCCGTTAGCGGTGGTGCCGCTTCCTTTTCGGCATGAGCTTCCACCGCCATTGCCTCTTCCACCACTGGCTCCAGCAGCTCCACAAGCGGCGTCGGCGATGTCCAATTCTTGATCCATTCCGCGACCTCGATATCCGCGCCTATATCGGCGCCGAGCCGTTCGACCGGCCGCTGCCAGACGAAGGCATTGAGCCGGCCGGTCACCGGCGAGACAGGCGCCCATTGCTTCGAGGCAACGCCATCGGCGATCCAAACCGGATCGCGCGGTGCCCGGGCGCTGCGTGCGAGCCATGCGCGCACCTTGCCTTGATCGCCGAATTCGGCATCCTCCAGCTCGGCCATGACGAGGCACATGCGCATTGTCGGACGTTCGTCTTCGGCAACGAGCGGCGCCATGGCTTTGCGCACAGTCTCATAATCGCGCGCGGCGAGCGCCGCCCGCGCCACGATCATATGGCTTTCTAGATCATGCGGTGCGAGCCTAGCCAAAGCCTGCGCCTTGGCGAGGCGATCGGCATTGGAATCACCCGGCCGCAGGTCGAGATAAGCTTCGGCGAGCTCCGGGTGCCGCTGGCGCGGCCAGGTGCTTTCGATCAGCTTCGCGGCTTTGCGCATGTCGCCCTTGCGGCTCAAAAGCCGTGCCGCCAGCACGGTTGCCGGAACGAGATCGGCCGCGCGGCCCAGAGCCTGACGGGCCAGCCGCAAGGCCTCGTCTGGCGCGCGATCGGCCTTGTCAAGAGCGATGGCGGTTTCGAGAACGGCGCGCTGGCGTTCGCCCGTGGCCTTATCCACGAGCTTCGCCGCAATATGGCTCTCCAGAGCGGCGAGTGCACCTTCCCATTGCGCATGCGCCGCCCGATAATCGAGAACAGCCTTGGCCGAACAGGGCAGAGGCTCGATCTTATGCGCCTCATGCGCGTAATAAAGCGTGGCCTCCTCATCGCCGCGTCGCTGCGCTTCGACATGCAGGCCGCGGAAGCCGAGAAGCTGGGTCTCCGGTTTCTGACTCAATTTTTCGAATGCGGCTGCCGCCGCGGCGCGATCGCCGGAGAGCTGCGCTGCCTGTGCCGCCAGAAGCAGCGCAAGCGGCTCATCGGGGAGATAGCGGCCGGCATCCGCCGCGGATTTGCGCGCGAGCCACGCATCGCCTGCGCCTATGGCGATCAAGCCGCGCGACAGAGCGGCACGACCTTTGTCCAGTCGGCGTGCCGCTGCGCGCCGCCCGATTGCCCCCGGCGCACGAAAGACGAATCGGAAGATGCCCCAAATCACGGTGAGCACCATTGCGCCGAGGAGCATGATGGCGAGCGCGATGCCGACCGAGGTTTCGACTCTGTAACCCTGCCAAGTCAGGACGATGTCGCCCGGCCGGTCGATGATCCAGGCAATGCCGAAGGCGGCACCCGCCAATAATGCGAGAAAAATCAGAATGCGGAGCATGAGGTAAGGGCCACGCTAGATCACAATTTTAAAAGTCCAGAGCGGGATAGACAGATAAGTTTACGCAATCTGCGTGAACTTGATTAGGCAGATAAGTTTACGCAATCTGCGTGAACTTGATTAGGCAGATAAGTTTACGCAATCTGCGTGAACTTGATTGCGTCGGAAAACCGGCTTCCCCTTTTCCTCATCCCGCTCTCACCGGTCGAGAATGCAAGCTCTCTTGCTCAAAGCCTGATTACGTCAACAGACCCATATCCGCCATGATCCCATAGCTGGACGCAAGACTCAGGATTTCACTTTTGCGAGTGTCGTTAAAGCGCTAGCTTCGATCGTTTTAGCCGCGCCGAGCGCATCGATTCGCTGTTGCGTCGCCACGCCGAAAGCTTTGGATTTGGCCTTGGCGGCGTCAGGCAGATCATTCCATTCGCGCAAGGCCGCTTCCACATGGCCTGCCTTCAGCGCCGCATCTATGCGCGCGACACGGGCGGGCAGATCATCGCCTGTCATATCGCCGATCTTGCGGATCCGCACGAGATGCGCCGCATCCTGAGCAAGCCGGCTCAGGAATCCATCGGCCTTTTTCGGCCCAGGTTGCGTTGCGAGGATATCACTTTCCACAGCTGCGAATTGCTTGGCGAGCGCTGCGGGCGAAGCGACACCTGTCGCCGCCACGGGATCGAGTCGTGCGAGCGCGCTTTTGTCGACGCCATGATTGGCAAGCGCGGCAAGATCATCCTCGAAAGCAACGCCGGCTTCCACTTTGCGGCGCAGATCGATGGCGATAATGGCCACCGCATTTGCGGCGGCGCGGGCCGTGGCGACTTGTTCCCAATGGTCCTTTGCTACTTGTGCTTTATGCATCTCGTCGTCGAATTTGGCGACCAGCGTGTCCAAGCGCTGATCCAGCGAGGCGAGTCTGTCCTCGAATTTGCCGAGGCGATCTTGGAGCTTGCCGACGCGTGTCGTCAAAGGCGCGAGATCGACAGGCGGCAGTGTTGGCGCCGCGATTTTGGCGGAAGCATCTTGCGCCACTTGTTTCAGCTCTGTTTGGGCCTGCTCAAGAGCCGTTTCGCTCTGCTTCTGTGCCGCTACGAGATGTTGAATGGTCCGTTGCAGATGCGTCAAAGACGCGGCCGTCGACTGCGCGCCGGATTCCAACGTGCCGATGCGCTTATCGAGTCGGCTTTCGTCGACTTGCGGGGTCGGGAGTGGGGTTGGAGCCGGCCGATGTTCGAGTACCGAGAGGCGCGAATCATAAGCCGCAAGCGATTTCGGCACATCGTCCATGGAATGCAGGACATAGGCACCGCCGACGGCGATGAGCGCGCCGACGAGGATCGCGACGGCGATCGGCCAAAGGCTGACGTGCTGCGTGGCCGGGTGTACCTGCGGTGGAGCTGTGTCGACCGTGGCTGTAGTATTTTCGGCGTCTGTCGCGTCGCTCTGCACAGATTCCGTGGGAGCGGCGAGGGCAGCCACAAGCTCAGGCTCTGGCGGAGTGCCTGAACTGTCCTGCGATGATGTTTCGGATGACGCCTTCGACGGCTCTTGAGGACTCTCCTGGCTTTGACCTTCCGCGGCCGGGCTCTCTCGAGTCTCCGCCTTGATGACCTCGCCTTCGATCACAGGCTTGTCGCGTGGTGGCGCATTCGCGCCTTGGAGCGAGCGTGCCTGAGCGTCGGTGCGCTCGTTGGGCGACGCCCTTCTGCCATCTTTGGACTTGCCGTCACCGGCCATGTCATCCTCTCAGATCCGCGCGTGTTTGTAGCGGAAGTGGCGGGCCAGCGCAAACGCGCGCGGCTTCCACTTTCGTCATGAACATACGCAGAGTCCGCCGACAAAAGCCAAGCGCTGGCAAAGCTGCACAGGACGCCTAG
>DAIESR010000393.1 GCA_027346205.1 Beijerinckiaceae bacterium | reverse complement strand
CCGAAACTATCCTTTTTTCGATCCTTTGGGGCGAGCCCAAAGCCGCATGTCGTCATACTGAAACTAAACCGGCGGATCGTGGCGAAATTCCGACTTGACGCCGCCAGAGCGGGATGAGGAAAAGTGGGAGCCGGTTTTCCGGCGCATATAAGTTTACGCAAATTGGTAAACTTATATGCCTATCCCGCTCTAGGGCATGTCCCGGAAAAGTTGATAGACTTTTCCATTATTTTAGACATCGGATATATCCGATGTCTCAGCCATGACTTTGGACTGATCCAGTCCAAAGTCATGGACGTGATCTGGGATAACGCAACGCCGGTCCGGCTACCAGTCTCGCACGAACAGCCGAACTTTCGACATAAGCGAAAAAATCGACGAAAAATCAAGACTTGCACATCATGCGCATGTCTATTGTCACGTCGTGGTGGGCACGACGTCGATCGGCTGGCGATTGTCTCAAAGGCCGTGTGTGCGCTCAGAAGCCCACGCTCTTGGCCGCAGCCAGAATGGCGCCGGGTCTGCTGTCCGCGCCCTTCTGCAATAAGACGACATATCCCTCGTCGTCACCTTTCAGTTCCCTCAGCTCATAGCTGCGCGGCTTGCCATTCCATTCCCCGATCTTATGAATGGCCCGCACAACATTGGTATAAGTGATACTGCGTCCCGAATTCTCGCCGCGGCGAACCAAGACCGTCTTGGACCGCACGATCCTCAGGACATAAACACCGGCTACGGCCTCCGGTCCCGCGCCTATGTCGACATGCAGCACACCGCGCTTTTCGGCCAGATTCATCGGCACGGTCAAAGCGCCATCCTTGCCCTTGGTCGCCCTCATCACACCCTCGATCTGCGCCTTGTCGCTGCCGACGGCATCGACAAGGCCGTCGATGACCGCCTGCGGCGTGTAGACATGCCCGCCGCGCGCGGCGGCATAAGCCTTCTGCCGCGCCGTGAAGGCAGGCGAAGCCAATGTGTCCTTCCAACCAATGAAATCCCAATAATCTATGGGGAAAGTGACTGCCACCACATCAGGCTCACTCGCCAGTGCCGTCAGCAGACGATCGGCCGGCGGGCAGGACGGACAACCTTGAGACGTGAAAAGCTCAACGACGGAGGCGATCGGGTCCGGCGCAACGGGATTGGCATGAAGGGCTTCGACAAAGCCGGCTTCGCACGCCATCACGGCGATCAAAAGCCAACGCCATCGGCGAAGCAGGCTGAGGGACTCGTGCAAGGGACTCGTGCAAGGGACTCGTGCATGGGACTCGTGACGATTTTTCATTCGCGCACTTTAGAAAAAAGTGCGGCCGCAATACGAGTCAATTTGCAGTGAGACTGCTTCAAATTGTGCTCGCAATGAATTGATTTTACTGAAACGTCCCGACTGGTTCGGCTGTAGGGACCGTCAATGGCGCTGTAACGCCGAGAGTACCGAGACGCATGCGCGACCATCGGGCTTCAATCCGACACGGGTCTGAAATTCGGCAATCGCGGCGCGTGTCTTATTGCCCAAGATCCCATCGATCTTGCCGCCGAGATCATAGCCATGGCGAATCAGCAACGTTTGCACTTCACGCCGGCCGGCCCGCGACAAGCCCGGGTCGTTCGTCGGCCAAGGTGTGACGAGAGGACCGCGACCCCGCAGCCGATCAGAGAGGAGAGCGATCGCCAACGCGTAGGAATCCGCTGCATTATAGGAATAGATGGCATCGAAATTCCGGGTGACGAGAAAGGCAGGCCCGTGCGGCCCTGCCGGCAGAAACAGCCAGACGCTCGTCTCCCCGCGCAGAGGCGACCCGTTGACATGAGTGATGCCGCGCGCGGCCCAGGCGCCCATCGGCTGTTTGTTCCGACGCCCCGACGGGCCGGAATAATGACTCGGCAGGCGGATCTCGAAACCCCAGGGCAGTCCGGGAATGAAGCCGTGCCGGTGCAGATAATTGGCTGTCGAGCCCAGCGCGTCCGGCACGGAATTGATCAGATCTCGCCGTCCATCGCCATCGAGATCGACGGCCATGTGCAGAAATGTCGAGGGCATGAATTGCGTATTGCCGAAGGCGCCGGCCCAAGAACCGACAAAATGCGAAGGATCGGCGTCTCCGGCATCGATGATCTTCAACGCCGCGACGAATTCGCTGCGGAAATAGCGCTCCCGCCCACCGGCGCAAGAGAGGCTCGCCAAGGACTGCACGAGCGGATGCTTGCCAAAGCTTTTGCCGAAATTCGATTCGACGCCCCATATGGCCGCGATGACAGGTGCATCGACGCCATATTTTCGCTGGGCAACGGCGAGCCACCGCCCCCAGCGCTGCATCATCGCCCGCCCGTCAGCGACGCGCTCGTCATCGACGAGGCCGGCGATATAATCCCAGATCAGCGTGGAAAATTCCGGCTGCGAATGCTCGGAGGTGATGACATCGGGATCGAAGGTAAGATTTTGCGTCGCCCGCGCGACCGTCGCCGCCGACACGCCCTTCTCGCGGGCGAGGGCTTGAAGTCCGCTGACGCAGGAGCGGAAATCCGCAAGTGCCGGCTGCGCGAGCAGAAGTAAAGTAAAGCTTATGGCCAGGATATATCGTTTCATAGGCAAAGGTTTAACGCGCGCGCGGGGCATATCCAATATCGGAACCCTCGGGACGCGCGGATCCTCCCACGCGTCAGTTACCTTAATCTTACCTTAAATTGTGAAGGTTCTGGCGCG
>DAIESR010000361.1 GCA_027346205.1 Beijerinckiaceae bacterium | reverse complement strand
TTAGGGATCAGTTTTCTTTCCACCGCGCCGGCGCAAGCGCGCGGCGAGGAGGTGAGGTTCGCGTCGGGCTATCCGGCCGGCGTCATCATCATCAATCAACATCAGCGCAAACTCTATCTGACCGAAGGTGATGGCCGAGCGATCCGCTATCCGGTGGCGGTCGGTAAGCCGGGCAAGGCCTGGCTCGGCGAGACCTATGTCGAGGGCAAGTTCCTGCATCCGGCATGGTCGCCGCCGGCTGTCGTGCTGCACGATCATCCGCGGCTGCCGGAGCTTATTCCCGGCGGGTCGCCGCATAATCCAATGGGCGTCGCCGCGATCACGCTGAAACGCGATGAGGTCGCCATTCACGGCACGAATGCGCATATGCGTAGATCCGTCGGCACCGCGGCCTCTTATGGCTGCATCCGCATGTACAATGAAGATGTACTCGACCTGTATAATAGGGTTGAGGTCGGCACGCCGGTGATCTCCGTCCCGTAACATCGTAGCCCGCGCTTCAGTTTCCATGGCCGGTTCGGTTCGTCCGCGCCGGCCATTGGCTTTTTTGGGCGCGACGACGCAGGATCGTTCTTTTCGATCGTCGGCGCGTCGGCATAATGAAAGCATGGTATTGGAAAGACGCCTCAGCTTTCGGCCCGAGCGTGTGCCGCCATCATCCTGAGGCGCGCGCACAGATTTCGGCTTGACCCGATATCGGCATCCCGAAAGTTCCAAGCCGGGTAGGCTCGACTTGGTTATTCATGCGTCAGGGTAAGCTATTTATAGCCTATGTGATAAGCTTCGCCCTGGAGCCGATTTTTCCCTCCTAATTGGATCGCAACCGATTCCATATTGGCGGGATCGGCTCTAGTCTCCGATCACTCCCTTGGACATAACCATGGACCCAACCGATCTGGCCACGGCTTTTTATGCGCTCGAAGCGCATCGCGAGGATAGCGCTTCCATCACCATCGCGGATCTCTTCGCCGAGGACCCCAAGAGGTTTGAAGATTTCCATATCGAACTCGATGATATTCTCTTCGATTTTTCCAAGCAGAGAGTCAGCCGTGAAACGCTGGCTCAGCTTCTCGATCTCGCCCGCGCGGCCAAGGTGGAAGAGCGCCGCGCCGCGCTCTTCGCGGGCGAGATCATCAATCCGACGGAGGGTCGGCCGGCGTTCCATATGGCGCTGCGCAATCTCAAGCAGACGCCCATGTTCGCCGGTGGCCATGACGTCATGCCCGAGGTCGTGTCCGAGCGGCAGAAAATGCTGCGCTTTGCCGACGACATTCGCAATGGCGCGGTCAAAAGCGCGAATGGCGAAGCCTTCACCGATATCGTCAATATCGGTATTGGCGGCTCCGATCTTGGGCCAGCCATGGCGGCCAAGGCTCTGACGCCTTTCATTGCCCCGCATCTCAGCCTGCATTTTGTCGCTAATGTCGATGGCAGCGATCTTGGCGATCTTCTGCCGAAACTGCCGCTTGCGACGACACTCTTCATCGTCTGCTCCAAGACCTTCACCACGCTCGAGACGCTCACCAATGCGCGGGCAGCGCGCAAATATCTCGTCGGAAAGCTCGGCGAGGCGGCGGTCTCGGCGCAATTCTGCGCCGTCTCGACCGCGCTCGACGAGGTCGCAGGTTTCGGCATCAGACCGGATCGCACCTTTGGTTTTTGGGATTGGGTCGG
>DAIESR010000152.1 GCA_027346205.1 Beijerinckiaceae bacterium | reverse complement strand
GCCGACATCATCCGCCGCGCCATGGTGCGCATGGATGCCGCGCTCGACAAGGCGAAACTCTCCGCGCAAATGCTGCTGCAGGTGCATGACGAACTGGTCTTCGAAGTGCCGGAAGCCGAGGTCGCACCGACCATCGCGCTCGTGCGCAAAGTGATGGAGGAGGCGCCACATCCCGCCATCCAGCTCGCCGTACCGCTGCATGTCGATGCCAAGGCGGCACAGAATTGGGATGAAGCGCATTGAGGGCGCAGACGCGTCCCTTCTCCCGCTTGCGGGAGAAGGTGGCAGGCGAAGCCTGCCGGATGAGGGGTCTCGAAAGCGGCACCACCCCTCATCCACCTCGCTGTTCTCGGCACCTTCTCCCGCAAGCGGGAGAAGGAATCGCACCCAATCTAAAGAGCCTCAAGGCCCCCGTAGTAGGGCTTTTGGTCACGCTTGCTCTTACTGTCGGCCTTGCCACCCCCGCTGCCGCGGCGGAAGAGCTTCACGGCGCGCAGATCCCGCTGTGGGAGGGACTGCCCTTCGCCGGACTTCTGCTCTCGATCGCTTTGGGGCCGATCTTCGCCAAGAAACTCTGGCATGTGCATTATGGCAAGGCAGCGGCCTTCTGGGCGGCGCTAGCGCTCGGCCTGCTCGTCTATACTCAAGGGCTCACACCGACCGCGACGGCTTTCGCCGAAAGCATGATCGATGAATATCTGCCCTGCATCCTCATGCTCTTCGCGCTCTATACAGCAGCCGGCGGCATCGTCGTCTCCGAACTCGACCGCGCCACGCCGCTCACCAACACAGCGCTGCTCGCGGCAGGCACCTTAGCGGCAAGCCTCATCGGCACGACAGGCGCCTCGATGATTCTGATCCGCCCGCTGCTTCAAGCCAATGCGCAGCGGCGTCATCAAGTCCATGTCGTCATCTTTTTCATCTTTCTCGTCTCGAACATCGGCGGCGTGCTGAGCCCGCTCGGCGATCCACCGCTCTTCTTCGGCTTCTTGCGCGGCGTGGATTTCTTCTGGCCCTTGCAGGAATTATGGCCGCATATGCTCTTCACCTCGGGGGCGCTGCTCGTCCTCTTCTTCCTGCTGGACACTTATTTCGCGCGACAAGAAAAGAAGGCCGCGAAAGCCGGCTTGGATGAAGAAAACGCGACGGCGGAAGAAGAACTGGCCAAGGAGCCAGAGCTGCGTCTCACGATCCGTGGCCTGCCCAATCTTGTGTTGATCGGCGCGGCCGTCACGATCATTCTGACAAGCGCCGTGTGGCGGCCGGGCATCGGCTTCAAGTATCACGGCCTCCATCTCGAAGTGCAGAACCTCTTGCGCGACCTGGGCCTGCTCGCGATCGGCCTGATCTCGCTCGCGATCACGCCCAAAGCGAACCGCAAGGCCAATCATTTCGTCTGGGACCCGTTCACCGAGGTCGCGAAACTCTTCGCTGCCATCTTCGTCTGCATCATTCCGGTGATGGCCATGCTGGCGGCAAATTCCAAAGGGCCTTTCGCGCCAGTCATCGCGCTTCTGGCGCATCAAGACGGCACGCCGAACGATATCGCCTATTTCTGGGTGACGGGCCTGCTCTCTTCCTTCCTCGACAATGCACCGACCTATCTCGTCTTCTTCGGCATGGCGGGCGGCGATGCGGTAGCCCTCATGGGACCGCTCGCCAAGACGCTCGCGGCGATTTCGCTCGGCGCCGTGTTCATGGGGGCTTTGACCTATATCGGCAATGCGCCGAATTTCATGGTCTATGCGATGGCACGCCGCGCCCGCGTCGAGATGCCGGGCTTCTTCGGCTATATGGCCTGGTCATGCATCATGCTGGTGCCGGTGTTCGTTCTGGTGACGCTGCTGTTTTTGCGGTGAGGCGTGGGTGGCCGGACCAAGTCCGGCCACCCACGGACTCAAATTTCTCGAACGCGCTCACGTCCCGCGCGGCTTGGCGCGTGTCGTCGGCTGTGCCTCTCTCGGATCGTCTGGCCAGACATGGCGCGGATAGCGGCCCTTCATTTCCACCTTCACCGCCGCCCATGAGCCGCGCCAAAAGCCCGGCAGATCGCGCGTGATCTGGATTGGCCGATGCGCGGGCGACAAAAGCTCGAGGGTCAGCGCCACTTTGCCCTTGGCAATCGATGGATGCTCGCTGAGCCCGTAAAGCTCCTGCACGCGCACGGACAAGAGCGGGCCGCTTTCAGCCGCATAATCGAGCGCGATGCGCGAGCCGGCCGGCGTCTCGAAATGCGTCGGCGCTTCCACTTCGAGCCGGCGGTGCAAGTCCCAAGGCACGAGGCTCTTCAGCGCGGTTTCGAGATCAGCGGCGGCAATATCGGCAAGGCTCGTCTTGCCTTCAAGATAGGGCGCGAGCCAAGTCGCGGCGCTCGCCTTCAAAGCGTCATCCGAGAGATCGGGCCAGGCGGCATCATCTTCGGCCTTGCGCACAAAGAGAATACGATCGCGCCATTGAGCGAGCGCCTTGCTCCATGGCAATCTGTCGAAAGCGGATTTGGCGAGGCCTTCGGCGAGCAATGCCGCTGCCTCCGGGCCTTCCGCGCGCAGCGTCTGCTCTGCGAGCACGAGCGCGCCGAGCCGTCTTTGCTTGCGCGCCTGCACTTGGCCCCGCGCAGCATCGAAACTCAGCTCTTCCTTGGCGACGATCTTCGTGCCGGCGATGTCTTCGATCGCTTCGAGAGTGAGCGGCGCCGCGAGCAGAATGCGCGCCGCCGCCGCCCGGCCGGCGATCTCACCAACGCCAAGAAAAGGCTCGCGCGCCAAAGCATCATGCGGCTCGACATGGGCGGCGCGGCCATTCGCCAGCAGAAATTCGCCGGGCTTGCCGCGTGCCTTGGCAATGCGATCAGGAAAAGCCGCCGCGAGATGACGGCCGCAGGCCTCTACAGCGCCTTTCACGTCGCTTGGCGCAGCGCCGGCCTGTTTCATGAGGCTGCGAACGAGGCGGCGGGCATCTTCCGCACGCGGCGAGCGCTCCTTGCGGAAACGCTCGATCCGCGAGCCGAGATCGGCGCCATCGCCCCCCAATCCCCGCTCAGTGAGGATCACGGCAATTTCGGCGGCGAGTTCCGCTTCGCCGGATGGGCGCGCGTCGATGATCATGCGCGCAAGACGCGGCGGCAGCGCGAGGTTGCGGATCGCGCGCCCCTCGTTGGTGAGGCCGCAATCGTCATCAAGGGCGCCGATCGAGACGAGCAGGCTTTTCGCCTCGGCGAGCGCCGCTTGCGGCGGCGGATCGAGAAAGCGCAGATCGCGCGCCGGGTCGCGCGCGCCCCAGGCGATGCAATCGAGCAGAAAGCTCGACAAATCCGTGTGCAAAATCTCCGGCGGCGCGAAAGCCTCCAACGCGCCTGTGGCTGCCTCCTCCCACAGGCGATAGCAAATGCCCGGCTCGATGCGCCCGGCGCGGCCGCGCCTCTGATCTGCGGCCGCCCGAGAAACCCGCACAGTCTCCAGACGCGTGAGACCGCGATCCGGCTCGTAGCGCGGCACGCGGGCGAGGCCGGAATCGATGACGACCCTCACCCCTTCGATCGTCAGCGAAGTCTCGGCGATCGAAGTCGCGAGCACGATCTTGCGCTTGCCGGTCTCGGCCGGCGCGATGGCGCGGTCTTGCGCGGTCCGGTCGAGCCCGGAATAAAGCGGCGCGATTTCGATCGCCGAATCCTTGATCTTTTCGCCAAGGAGAGAAGCAAGCCGCGTGATCTCGCCTTGCCCTGGCAGAAAGACGAGAATCGATCCTCGCTCCGCCACGATGGCTTTCATGACGGCACGCGCGAGCCCATCCTCGATCCGCTCCCTGAGGTCGCGGCCAAGATAATATGTATCGATCGGATAACTGCGACCCTGAGCCTCGATCATCGGTGTATCATCGCTTAGAAGGCCAGCGACCCTAGCGCCGTCGAGCGTCGCCGACATGACGAGGAGGCGCAGATCGTCGCGCAGATTGGTCTGCACATCGAGCGCGAGTGCGAGGCCGAAATCCGCATCCAGCGAACGCTCGTGAAATTCGTCGAACAGAACGGCTGCGATGCCTTCGAGCCCCGGATCGTCGAGAATCATGCGGGCGAAAACGCCTTCGGTCACCACCTCGATCCGCGTCTTGGCCGAGACGCGCGACATGAGCCGCATGCGCAGGCCGACGGTCTCGCCCACGGTCTCGCCGAGCAAGAACGCCATCCGTTCCGCCGCAGCCCGCGCCGCGAGCCGGCGCGGCTCGAGAAGCACGATCTTGCCCGCCCGCGCCCAAGCTTCATCGAGCAGGACGAGCGGCACCAAAGTCGTCTTGCCGGCGCCCGGCGGCGCCACGAGAACCGCATTGCTGCCGGACGCGAGCGCCGCACGGATCCGCGGCAGGACAGTCTCGATCGGAAGCTTGGGAAGAGAGCCGTGCATAAGGCTCAGATGGCAGGTCATGCAGGCGAGGGCAAGCGCCTGCGCCGCACGTCTTTACAGCCGATTATGACCGGTCACAGCCATGAGGAAACCGCATGGGCGGCCAATCAGCGCCCCAGCCCCCCTTTTTCCGGCGCAGAGAAAGCGCTATATGCGCGCGGCGCTGATGGAGATCGACAAAAAGAGCCCATTCTTTCCTCAATCCGGTGATCTGCGAATCGATGCTTCTGGCAATTGCGCCGGGGGAATGAACTTTGCGGCCTCTCATGGCATTGGCTCTGCGCCGCGGGAGCATCGTCCATAAAAGGATTTTGCGAATGGCGCTGACCGCGCAAGACAATGCCTCACCAGCACAGCCGGCGGGGGGCTCGCCGATCCGCACGACCGAAAAGAAGGAAAGCTTTACCGCCTTGGCGCTCGGCTCTATCGGTGTCGTTTATGGCGACATCGGCACCAGTCCGCTCTATGCGCTGCGCGAATCGCTCGCCCATTCGAAGGCCATCGGCATCACGGACCATCGCGTCATCGGCACGGTTTCGCTCCTGATCTGGGCGCTGGTCTTCATCGTCACCGTCAAATATGTTCTCTTTCTGCTGCGTGCCGACAATAAGGGCGAGGGCGGCACGCTGTCGCTGATGGCGCTGGCGCAGAACGCGCTTGGCCGGCGCGCGGCGGTGGTCTTCTTTCTCGGCGTCGCCGGCGCTGCTCTGTTCTCTGGCGATGCGATCATCACGCCAGCGATCTCGGTTCTCTCGGCGCTCGAAGGCCTCAATGTGGCGACGCCGATCTTCGAGCCCTATGTGCTGCCGCTCACCGCCGTCATTCTGGTCTCGGTCTTTTGGGTGCAAAGCCGCGGCACGGGGTGGGTCGCGGCATTCTTCGGGCCGATCATGGCGATCTTCTTCGTTGTCATCGGCGTGCTCGGTGCGATGCATATTCCGGATGCGCCACGCATTCTTCTCGCCTTCAATCCGCTCGAAGGCCTGCGTTTCCTGTTTGGTCACGGTCTGGTCGGCTTCCTCGTTCTCGGCTCCGTCTTCCTCGCCGTGACAGGTGCCGAAGCGCTCTATGCGGATATGGGCCATTTCGGCCGGCGGCC
>DAIESR010000338.1 GCA_027346205.1 Beijerinckiaceae bacterium | reverse complement strand
CCAGATCACGCTCATGACTTTGGACTGAAACAGTCCAAAGTCATGAGCGTGATTGCTTCCAATAACTTAGAGCGGGATGCGGGCGGAAAACCGGTTTCCACTTTTCCTCATCCCGCTCTAGAGCGGCGAACATTCAAAAGGAATCGGTGCTGCCGCTCTTGTCTTTTGTTGTCGCATCAGATTTGTCCCGCAGCCGGTTCCCACCTGCGGGTCTGATCTTCTAGAGCGGGATGAGGAAAAGTGGAAACCGGTTTTCCGCCCGCATCCCGCTCTATACTTTTGGAATCGATCACGTTTATGATTTTGGATTGAATCAATCCAAAATCATCGTGCTCTAAGAGCCGACGCTGGGGTACGCGCTCTGGACGACCGGAGTTGGCCGAAAGCTGTCGATCCGCTGCCGACCGATTGACGCGCGACTACCGACGTACAAACGCGATCAATTTCCGTTCCTTCGGAATCGCTCTATTCATTTGTTTGAACGCATATGCCCGCAAGCCTTAAGAGAGGCTTGCGTATTGCCTGAGCAGCGCGTCGCGCGCCTCCGTGATGCTGCGGTAATCTTCATCACTGCCGCCGGCGTCTGGATGCGCAATCTTTGCCGCCCGCCGGAAGGCAGCATTGATTTCTGCCGTCTTGAGCGCGCCCTCCATTGGCAAGTCCAGAACCTCGCGGTACTCCTGATCGTCGTTGAAATCGAGCTTAAACAGGGCAGCCCGGCGTTTTTCTAGCGCCTCGAGGCGCAGCTCGTCCTGATCCTCCTGCCATCTCTGGCGTGACATGACCAGACATGCGCCAAAGACGATCCGGCCCTGCGTTTCAAGTTCGTCTAGACTGAACGGACCGACGACTTCATAAGGCGGTGCCAGACAGGCGCTCCTGCCGCCCTCGCCATCCTCAATGTGGCCGATCGCCACCTTATCGAGGATCCCCAGCGAGCCGTTCCAGACGACCCATTCCTCTTTGTCCGTCATGCCGCGCGCTTTCATGCATCGGCCGGCGCCGCGACCCCGTCCTTTTTGTGCGAAAGGTCCGCGGCAGCTAGACCGTTCGTGCGTCCATGCATGTTCAAAGCCAAAAGTGCGCGCCTGCGGGCGACAGGGAGAGAAAGCGGCGGCGGACGAGAGTCGGGAGCGCCACCAATCGCACCATCCGCAGGCACGACGAAGCGTCGAGGGAAAGTGCCCATCTCAATGCGCGAATGACATCCAGTGAACCCAGAATCACGCCGGAGAAGGTCGGCAGCCTCGCCGTCGTCCTCCGCGACAAGCTCTATGATGGCCCGCCGAAGCTGCGCCGGGCTTACGCCCGCCTTCTCATGAACAACGACGCTGTCAGCGATCAGGCAATCCGAATCAGCGGCTCAAAAGCGGTACTGGCTCGGTCCGCATCGGACGGATTGGATCAAACCACGCCCGCAGTTCTCTCTTTTGTTCAAGACTGGCGCACCCGAGAGGATTCGAACCTCTGGCCTCTGCCTTCGGAGGGCAGCGCTCTATCCAGCTGAGCTACGGGTGCTGAAAGACTGCGGCGCCGGTTTGTGCCGCAGTGCTAGGTTTCTAGCCGATCTGTTGCGGGCCGGCAATGCAATCGACCGCGACACAGCCCGCCATCTTGGCTGCCGCCCCTGGGGCATTTTTGCGATCTTCGGACAGACACAGCCTGTGCCAGGAAGATCGTCAGCCATTCGCGACCAGGAATACGAGGTAGCTTATTGAATTACAGTAGTCTTTTCTCACGCTGAGATGGGGAGGCAAGACCGGCAGGCACGCATCCCGAACACCGGCGGATCGTCTCGAGCTGTTTCGGGCAAGGGCGAAACCCGTTCGCCGTCCGAAAATGAACCGGGTCCGCTTGCGGGGAAAACTCGAACGATCCCTGCTCGGGACACGGTTGTGATTCGAGGGCCGGAACGCGAAGCCCCGCGCTCGAAGTCAGGGAGCATGACTCGGCCCTTCATGCGCTGCGACGCACCGCCTCTTGCAAGAACGCCGGATCCACTTCATCCGTCCAGACTTTGAACCGCTTCAGCTCATGGAGTCCGAAAGAAGTCGCGAGTGGGACATCCATCGCGTCGCGACCACGGGACACAGTGATACGACCAATGCGCGGCCTATTGTGGCGCGCATCGAAGATCAGCCAGCGACCACCGAGATAGACCTCGAACCAGGCATTGTAATCCATCGGCGACGGATCGGGCGGAACGCCGATATCGCCGAGAAAGACATTGACGTAACGGGCCGGGATGTTCATGCACCGGCAAAAGGCCACGGCGAGATGCGCGAAATCACGGCAGACGCCCACGCGCTCTTCATAGGCTTCGAGCGCCGTGCGGGTCGGCCGTGCATATTCATAGCCGAACGTCAGATGCGCATTGACGAAATCGCAGATCGCCTGCACGCGCGGCCAGCCCGGTGTCGTCTGGCCGAACAAACTCCAGGCGAGATCGCCCAGTCTGTCGGTTTCGCAATAGCGGCTGCCAAGCAGAAAGACGAGACATTCATTCGGCAATTTCTCGACTGGGATTTCCCACGCATCCCAAACCACCGGATCCGGATCGCCCGAAATTTCGATGATCGCCGAGCGGGAAATCGTGAGATGGCCGAGAGGCGCCACAAGCCGGCGCAC
The DNA here is from genome assembly GCA_027346205.1 of Beijerinckiaceae bacterium. GTDB lineage: Bacteria > Pseudomonadota > Alphaproteobacteria > Rhizobiales > Beijerinckiaceae > Methylovirgula. The sequence continues at coordinate 6,259 of DAIESR010000338.1, read as the reverse complement.
GCTATTGCCACAGGCGTCCGTATAACTGGTTGTCGGAATGGCCGGTTGCGTCAACAAACCGGATTCGTAGCGAATCGCAGAGGCATATTCCGGACGTTCGTCGAGCAGACACATCATCGGCGTCCGCTGCGAACAATTGATCGTCAATTCGTAGCCATATCGAATGAGCATTCGGCAAATCCTCAAGCATTGCAGGCGGGCAGCGACGGCTACGCCGGTCGAATATGATCTGATTGAAGCGCTTGGGGCTGCGTCGCGGAGAGCCGCGAGAACATGTCCCGGAAAAGTTGATAGACTTTTCCGATAAAGGACATGCTCCAAGTTTCTAAACTAGAGCCGATTTGTCCCCCTATGTGGATCGCGACCGATTCCACATAGGTTGGATCGGCTCCATGCAAACTCACCTATCAAGCGAGAGTTCCGGCGCAGATGCTGCGTATAGGGACGCCACGCCGCACACACCATTGCACATGTGGGAAAACAGGCGTGCAGAAGCGCAGCGCCGATGAGTCCAAACAACTGAACCAGGCAGAATTGAGCAAAACAGCTATGGCCGATGCGCGTCTCAACGCCCCAGCCGCGCTTCGCAACCGCGACCTCATCCTCGAAATCCTGCGCGCATATCTGCCGCCGCAAGGGCTCGTGCTCGAGATCGCCAGCGGCTCGGGACAGCATTGCATCCGCTTCGGCGAAGGGCTCCCGCATCATGTCATCCAGCCGAGCGACCCGAACCGAGAGGCTCGTGCAAGCATCAATGCCTGGATCGCCGAATCAGGCGCGGCCAATGTACACCAGGCCTTGGCAATTGACGCCGCGGAAGATGTCTGGCCCAGAAAAACCGCGGATGCGATTCTCTGCATCAATATGATTCACATCGCGCCCTGGCGTGCGGCGTGCGGCCTCTTCGCCGGCGGCGCAAAATTGCTGCCCTCGGGCGCGCCGCTCTATCTCTATGGGCCATTCAAACGCGACGGCCGCCACATCGCGCCGAGCAATGAGGCTTTCGATGCTTCATTGCGCCACGAAAATCCGGAATGGGGCGTGCGCGATCTCGAAGCGGTCGTGGCGCTCGCGACCTCTTGCGGATTCGAGGCGCCGAAAATCATCGAAATGCCGGCCAATAATCTATCGCTTGTCTTTCACCGGGAAAAATAAAGAAAAAGAAGCTGAAGCGGCCGGTCCTTTGTTCGAATCACCCGCTCCAGTCATATTTCATGGATCACTCGAATGGGTCCGGCCAATCACCGTTTGACCTGATCTCGGCGCCCAGCCGAGACATATGTGATCCGATAAACGCAGGCGTGTCACGCGCGTTATACAGCGTTCAATGCACCGATTCCGCTTGGCAGTCGGACTTCTCCAATTTTGCGATCTCATCCTTGAGCTGCAATTTTCGTCGTTTCAATTCGGCCAGCCTGGCTTCATCGGAACCAGGACGGGTCCATTCCTTCGCAATTTCACGGTCGAGAGCATCATGACGGCGCTGTAGTTCGGCGAGATGGCTCTGCATGGGCATTCCGCGCTCCTTTTGAAGGCTTGTCGACGAAGGAATTGTGACACAAGATTGTAGTGACGCGAAGGGGTAGGACGCGATTTCAAAATCAAACCCCGCCACCTACGACAGCATGTCGCAGTATGGTAAAGCGTTCGTCACTAATGCTGCAGCCGCAAACAGAGAAGATATTCAACCGATGCTGCATCGTGCATATTTGAATGCAGCCACTTTTTGCGTCGCCACATTTTTCTCTGTTTTTCAACGCATTGATCGCGCTTAAGTTCAATGCGGAGTTTAAGGTCGAGATATGGGATCGCGCGCGAGATCGGCCGCTGTCATATTGATCGCTGCGACTGCGGCGGTCTGTGCCGTGACCATGCCTGCCGCCGCGCAATGGCGCTATTACGACGGCTATCGAGCCTATCCCGCGCAGGCGCAGGATTATGCGCCCTATCCACCCTATCCGGGTGGCGAACCATCTTACGAACCACAGCCACGCCCACCCGGAAGTTATGGCTATGGCTACAGCTATGGCGCGCCGGAAGGCTATAGCAACCCTTACAGGCCGCGCGAATCCGATTATGGCAATCCGCCGCCACGGCAGCTCGGAACGCCCACGGTCGCGCGCGAAGAGGCAGAGGACGCAGCTCAATCCTCGCCGCGAACGGCGAGGATCGTCCCCGATCCGACCGGCCAACCGCCGGGCACGATCGTGGTCGATACCAGGACGCGGCACCTCTATTATGTGCGGAAGAATGGCATGGCCATCGAATATGGTGTCGGTGTCGGCCGCCAAGGCTTCTCCTGGAAAGGCATCGCCTATGTCGGCCGCAAGGCCGAATGGCCGCGTTGGATTCCGCCGAAGGAAATGTTGAAACGGCGGCCCGATCTGCCGACGCAGATGGATGGCGGCCTCGGCAATCCACTCGGCGCCCGCGCCCTCTATCTCTTCGAGCACAACAAGGACACGCTCTTTCGCATCCATGGGACCAATGAGCCCGATACGATCGGCAAGGCGGTCTCATCAGGCTGCATCCGTATGATGAATGCCGATGTGATGGATCTCTACCAGCGCGTGGGCGTCGGAACGCGGGTGGTGGTTCTGTGAGCGCGTCGCGAAGTCGGCGACCGCACGGTGCCGTCTTGCCGCGAGCCGGGGCTGCTCCCCATCCTTGACCTTCGGCGCCATCTCGGCTTTTAGAGCGTATCCGTTGGAAGAGCCGATGCGCTTTTCCTCGACACGCTTCAGCGCGCATGCGTCGCGGCCTCATTCTGGAGGCCTCATCCCGGAGAATGAAAAGAAATGTCGAATTGGCCCGTGCATGGCACGATCACCGGTCCCATCGTCATGATCGGCTTCGGCTCGATCGGGCACGGAACCCTGCCTTTGATCGAGCGGCATTTCGCCTTCGATAAGAACCGCTTGACCGTGATCGATCCGATCGACAAGGACCGCCACCTCGTCGAAGAACGCGGCTATCGCTTCGTCAAACAGGCCGTGAGGCAGGAGAATTTCGTCGATTTCTTGAAGCCTCTGCTGACCGAGGGCGCAGGCCAGGCCTTCATCGTCAATCTCTCCGTCGATGTCTCTTCCGCGGCCATCATGCGGCTCGCGCATGAGGTCGGCGCGCTCTATGTCGACACCGTTTGCGAACCCTGGCCTGGATTCTACACCGACACGCGGCTCACCTTGTCGCAGCGCTCGAATTATGCTTTGCGCGCCGAAGTACTGGATCAACGTGCTGCGCTCGGCAATGGCCCGACGGCGGTCTCCTGCTGCGGCGCCAATCCGGGCATGGTTTCCTGGTTCGTCAAACAGGCGCTTCTCAACATCGCCGCCGATATCAGTTTGGCCGGCGAATCAGGTGGGCTGGAAGAGCCACAGAGCCGAGAAGATTGGGCGCGGCTCGCCATGCGGCTCGGCGTCAAGGGCATTCACATCGCCGAGCGCGACACGCAGCGCGCCAAGACTCCGAAACCCATGGGTGTCTTCGTCAACACATGGTCCGTCGAAGGACTCATCTCGGAAGGCCTGCAACCCGCCGAACTCGGCTGGGTCACGCATGAGAAGCACATGCCGCCGGAAGGCAAGAGGCATGGCTATGGACCGGATAGCGCGATCTACCTTCTGCGCCCCGGCGCCGGCACGCACGTGCGGTCCTGGACGCCGACGGCAAAGGCGCAGCATGGTTTCCTCGTCACCCATAATGAATCGATCTCGATCGCCGAATATCTGACCTTGCACGAGAATGGCGAGGTTCTTTATCGGCCGACCTGCCACTATGCCTATCATCCTGCCGATGATGCGGTTCTCTCACTGCATGAAATGGCAGGCGCGCAATGGCAGGCGCAGAAAGAGTCGCATATTCTCGACGAGAACGAGATCGTCGACGGAATCGACGAGCTCGGCGTGCTCGTCTATGGCCACGCCAAAAACGCCTATTGGTTCGGCTCACAGCTCTCGATCGAGGAGACGCGGCGGGTCGCGCCCTATCAGAACGCGACCGGTCTTCAGGTGAGCTCGGCCGTGCTCGCCGGCATGGTCTGGGCGTTGGAAAATCCAGAGGCCGGAATCGTCGAGGCCGATGAGGTCGACTTCCGCCGCTGCCTCGAAGTGCAAATGCCCTATCTAGGCCCGGTCATCGGCCAATATACGGATTGGACGCCGCTCACCGACCGCAACATTCTCTTCCCCGAGGATCTCGATCTCGAAGACGCGTGGCAGTTCAAGAATGTGATCGTGCGGTAATAATTTGCATCGTGGCGTCCCCGGACTTGATCCGGGGTCGTCCCCGCCATGACGCATTCTCACTCCGCCGCCAATCTCACCGGCGCCGGCGCGGTCCGGAACTGCATCAGAAGCGCCTGCTCCTCGGCCTTGGCGGCCTCTATATGCCGCAGCTTCACATGGCCGAAGCCGCGGATCTTTTCCGGGATCGCAGCGAGAGCCACCGCCAGTACATGATTGTCGGGGTTCAGCCCGGCGACGATCTCTTCGACGAGCGCCTCGTAATCAGTGCGGAGCTGACGCTCCATACGGCGCTCGGGCGCCCGGCCGAAAATATCCAAGGGTGTGCCGCGCAGAATCTTCGCCGCCGCGAGCAGTTTGAAAATCGGCATCATCCAGGCGCCGAAGGCCATCTTCACCGGCTCGCCCTTGGCATTGGTCCGGCCGAGAATCGGTGGCGCGAGATGAAATTGCAGCCGCGTGTCGCCATCGAATGCCGCAGCCATCTGTTCGGCGAAGACGCCGTCGCTGTAGAGACGCGCCACTTCGAACTCGTCTTTGGCGGCCATCAGCTTGAACAGATTGCGCGCCACAGCCTCTGTCAGCTCGGTCGCGCTGCCCATATGCGCCCGGTCCGCGGCTTCGACCTTGGCGACCAGCGCGCGGTATTTCTCCGCATAGGCGGCATTCTGGTAAGCGGTGAGCTCAGCGGTCCGCCGCTCGATCGTCTCGGCTAGCGTCGCCGACATCCTGCGGGCTTCCGCCGGCTTTTTGGCGCGCGCAAGAATCCCCGAAACGCGATCCGGCGCGAAGGCCGCGCGCCGTCCCCATAGGAAGGCCATCTTGTTCATCTCGACGGCTTCGCCATTGAGTTCGATCGCGCCAAGAAGCGAGGCTTCCGCCAGAGGCACGAAGCCGCGCTGCCAGGCAAGGCCCAAAAGGAACATATTGGTCGCGATAGCTGTGCCAAACAGCGCCGTCGCGCTGCCCGTTGCATCCCAAAAAACTGCGCCCTCGCCCGCTGCCTGACGGATCGCCTGCTCGATGCGTGCGGTCGGCACGGAGAAATCGGCATTGCGGGTGAAATCGCCCGGATAGATCTCGGCCGTGTTGACGATGACGCCCGTCTCCCGCGAGCGTATCGCGGCGAGTACTTTCGCCGCTCCGGAAACGACAAGATCGCAGCCGAGCACGAGATCGGCGCCGCCGGCGCTTATGCTGATCGCATGGATGTCATCCGGCTTGGCGGCAATCTTGATGTGGCTGTAGACCGTGCCACCCTTTTGCGCGAGGCCAGCCATATCAACCGAACCGCAGCCCTTGCCTTCGAGATGCGCGGCCATGCCAAGAATGGCACCAATCGTCACAACGCCAGTACCGCCAACCCCGGCGACCAGAATGCCATAGGGCCGCGCACCGAGCCGCGGGATGTCGGGTTCGGGAAGGGGCGGAAAATCAGTGGCGATCTCCGCCTTCATTTCGACCCGCTTTGGCCTCGCGCCATGCACGGTGACAAAGGCCGGACAAAAGCCGTCGACGCAGGAAAAATCCTTGTTGCAGCTCGATTGATCAATCGTCCGCTTGCGGCCGAATTCGGTCTCGACCGGCTGCACCGACACGCAATTTGACGCGACACCGCAATCGCCGCAGCCCTCGCAGACGCGCTCATTGATGAAGACACGCTTGTCGGGATCGGGATAGAGCCAACGCTTGCGGCGTCGGCGTTTCTCGGCCGCGCAAGTCTGATCATAGATGAGAACCGTCGTGCCCGGAATTGCGGCGAGCTCGCGCTGCACCGGCTCGAGCGCATCGCGTGATTTTATCGTAAGGCCGTGCGGCCACGCCATATCCGACGGATATTTGTCCGGCTCGTCGGTGACGATGACGATCTTTTGTGCGCCTTCGGCGGCCACCTGACGGGCGATCATATCGACGGTGAGATTACCTTCATGATGCTGGCCTCCAGTCATCGCCACAGCATCGTTGAAGAGAATCTTGAAGGTGATGTTGACGCCGGAGCCGACCGCCCAGCGCAG
>DAIESR010000321.1 GCA_027346205.1 Beijerinckiaceae bacterium | reverse complement strand
CGCCGGCGCCGATGACGACGACGTCATAATCCGCGCGCGCGGATGCTGAGGTCATGCACATCAAGAATTTGCCATAGCATCACCGTCCAGGATGCCAAACTGCGACAATATTCGGGCCTTTTTGGGAGGTCGTCCCATCGTCCCCGTCGCAGCGGCCATGCGTATCTGCGACAGGCATCGGTCCAAGCGTGGCGCGAGGCCGCCGCGTCCCATTCTCGTCATGTTTCGCCAGCATTGAACATGTGATGCGCGCCATGGTTTGCTCAAAAGGCGCGGCACTGATGATTTGGCGTTGCAATCGCGCCTTTCTCAATAGAGCGGAGCCGTGACCATAGCAATGCTGAGACGCCGCATATTTCCGAGCAAAGCCCTGATCGGCCGCAGCTTGCTGACGGGATTGCGGCAAAAGCTACGTGCTGTCGCCCGGCTTTCGCGGGGCCTTTTCCGCCTCATGTTTGGTTTGATGCCGACGCTTCTGCTCGCAGGCTGCGTTTCGCTCGACGTCCCGGACGTTCCTGGAACAATAGCGTCCGTCGGCGACGTGTTCGCATCGCAACCTCCGGAGGCGCCGCATAGGGTCGTGATTTTCGTTGCTTCGACGCGCAATGGCGAGAAAGGCGCGGCGAATGAAATGAGCCATGACGGCACCCATTATTCGCTGCAGATGATCAGCGTGCCACCACACCACAAGATTGGCGAGATCGAGCGGCCCGCCTTCGGAAGCGCCGATCCGGCGCATCATTTCGTCCTGGCTTCACGTCGCGACCTCGACGAAGCCTCGTTCCGCAATGCGCTTGCGACCCATATCTCCGGCCGCATCGGCTCCAATCGGGATGTGCTGCTTTATGTGCACGGCTTCAACACCAGCTATGACGAAGCGCGCTTTCGTCTTGCGCAAATCGTGGAAGACGGCCGTTTCGGCGGCGTGCCTGTGCTCTTTACTTGGCCTGCGAGCGATGGTCTCTTGGGCTATGAGGCAGCACGCGAAACAGCAACCGCGTCACGCGATGCCTTGGCGCATGTGCTGCGCGATCTTGGCAATTTGCCCGATATCGGCCGCATCCATATTCTCGCTCATTCGCTGGGCACCTGGCTCACCATGGAAGCTCTGCGGGAGCGTGCGATCGCGGGCAGCCCGGACCTCAATGGCAAGCTCGGCAATGTCATGCTCGCGGCACCTGATATCGATCTCTCGGTCTTCCGCGAGCAGCTCAGGCGGATCGATCCAGCACATATATCGGTTCTCGTTTCGGCGCATGACAAGGCTTTGTCCTTGTCGAGCTGGCTTGCTGGCGATCGGCCGCGTCTTGGTGCGCTGGACCCGCATAGGGCTGCGGATCGCGCGGCGCTCAATCGCCTCGGCGTGAAGGTCTATGATCTGTCGCCGGAGTCGCGGGGCTTCGTCGGTCACGGCACTTATGCCGATGCGCCGGCTGTTGTGCGCGCAATCGGTATGCAGATCGGCAAAGCCCGTCTGCAGGACGCGGATATCCAGGCCGTGCTCGGCAAAAGGCCGATCGATTCGAATGTGACCGCCGAGCCTTTGCCGGCTGCGGCGACTCCGGCTCCCGTGACATCGGTTCCTGCGGCGGCTGCGACCTCACCCGCCGCGAAGCTCGCTCCGCCGACAGCTGGGGTTCCCGCGCAATAAATGGACTGGGACGGAGTTTCGTCTCAGTCTTCTGTTTCTTCGGCTTCGCCGGGATCGAGAATGCGCTGGGCGATGAGGCCGGAATTCTCGCGGATCGCCTGCTCGATCCGCGCCGCGGCTTCCGGATTGTTGCGCAAGAAAGTCTTGGCGTTCTCACGGCCCTGGCCGAGCCTCTGGCTGTCATAGGAGAACCAGGCGCCGGATTTCTCGATGACGCCGGCCTTGACGCCGAGATCGACCAGCTCGCCCATTTTCGAGATCCCCTCGCCATACATGATGTCGAATTCGACCTGCTTGAACGGCGGGGCCACCTTGTTCTTGACGACTTTGACGCGGGTCTGATTGCCGACCACTTCCTCACGGTCCTTGATCGAGCCGATCCTTCGAATGTCGAGCCTGACGGAGGCATAGAATTTCAGCGCATTGCCGCCCGTCGTCGTTTCCGGGCTGCCATACATCACGCCGATCTTCATGCGGATCTGATTGATGAAGATCACCATCGTATGGGAGCGCGAGATGGAGGCGGTGAGCTTACGCAGCGCCTGGCTCATGAGCCGAGCCTGAAGGCCCGGCTGGCTGTCGCCCATCTCGCCGTCGATCTCGGCCCGCGGTGTCAGCGCCGCGACCGAATCGATGACGAGCACATCGATAGCGCCTGAGCGGACCAGAGTGTCGGTGATCTCGAGCGCCTGCTCGCCGGCGTCGGGCTGGGAGATCAGGAGGTTGTCGAGGTCGACGCCCAGCTTGCGGGCATAGATCGGGTCGAGCGCGTGCTCGGCGTCGATGAAGGCGCAGGTGCCGCCGCGCCGCTGCGTCTCGGCGATCGCGTGCAGCGTCAGCGTGGTCTTGCCCGACGACTCGGGCCCGAAGATCTCGACGACGCGCCCGCGCGGGATGCCGCCGACGCCGAGCGCGATGTCGAGCGAGAGGGAGCCGGTCGAGAGCGCCTCGATCTCGGCGCGCTGGCTGCCGTCGAGCGGCATGATGGCGCC
>DAIESR010000319.1 GCA_027346205.1 Beijerinckiaceae bacterium | reverse complement strand
GAGCAGCGGCGAGGTCACGATCCCCAAGCTCAATGCCATGGCTTACGAGCAGGTGGAGATCGCGGGCGTCCCCTTCTCGACTTTTGTCGCCAACAAGACCGTGGCCGGCGAGCCGGCCCAGCATTCCTTCACCTTGCGCGGCTATGTACGCACATGGCAAAATAGGAATGCCGAAGAGTTCAATCGAATTCATTTACTCGATCTCATTTCCGGCCGCGCCTGAGGGGCGAGGCGCGGTGTGGGATCGCCTGGGATTATATAGATGGGGGAACCTTCCGCTGCCCCCATGCCAAAGACAAAGTAATCAATGAGCGATCGGTGAGCGGCGTTCGCTATTTGGGAGCACGGCTGCCCGTAGCTTCCTTTCGGACCCTCCTGCTATGAAAACCCGGACCCCGGTCTTTATCGTTTGTTCTCCGGCGGGTCGCGTCGGCAAAAGCATTGTTGCGCGACTGCTCGCGGATTATTTTCTGGCCGGCAACCGGCGGTTCATCGGCTTTGACACCGATCCGCACGAGCCGGTTTTCGCCGCGCGTTTCCCGCAGGATGTCGTCGTTTCCGATCTTGCGACAGTGCAGGGCCAGATGTCCTTGTTCGATCCGCTGCTCGTCAATGACGAGACGCCGAAGATCATTGATCTCTGGCACCGCTCCATGGATGCTTTCTTCGCGCTTGTTGATCAAACCGGCTTTATCGCGGAAGCGACGAAGGTCGGGATCGAGCCAATGCTCGTCTTCATTGCCGATGCGTCGACCCGCTCGCTCGATGCCGCCACGCGCCTCGCCAGCCGCTATCCGGACCTTCAGATGGTCCTCGTCGAAAATGCTGGCGCGGCGCCGCTGAGCCGCGAGCAGCTCGCACGCTATTCGGCGAGTCACATCTTCAAGGTCGGGGCGCTCGACCCGGTGCTGCGTCATGCGATCGAAGATCCGAACTTTTCTCTCTCGCACTTCATGTTGGCGCCGCCGACCAGCATGTCGATCGTCGTGCGCAGCGGCCTCAGGGATTGGCTCGCGCGGATTTTCTCGCAATTGCGCAGCTTCGAGTTGCGTATGACGCTTGAACAGGCTGAACATCTCGGCTGATGCGAGGCAGCAGACGGGCCGGTCTGGTGTGGTCATCAAACCTGAAGCTGTTCCAAAGATGGGAGGCGCAAGTGAAACGGATCATTTTGGCTGCTGCCGCGGCTATGTCTCTCGCGGCGGTGTCACCGAGCTACGCTGACGATGCGATCGTCACCTATAAATCGCTGGCACCTGATGTCGCCTTCGAACTCGCGCACGCTGCGCTGCAGCAGTGCCGTAAAGATGGTTTTCAGGTCGCTGTCGCCGTGCTCGATCGCTTCGGCTTGCCGCTGGTGATGTTGCGCGACAGATATGCCGGCTTGCCCGCGCTGGACATTGCCAAAGACAAGGCGTGGACCTCGGTAAGCTTCCGCGCGAACACCAGCGATCTCGTCAAGTCCATGGAGGCCGGCAATCTCCCCGTTGGCCGGGCAGGTGTGTCCCACATATTGATGCTCGCCGGCGGTGTGGTCATCGAAGCCGGCGGCTCCATGCTCGGTGCGGTCGGGGTATCGGGTGCTCCGGGCGGCGACAAGGACGAGGCTTGTGCAAAGGCGGGTGTCGCGGCGGTCAGCAGCAAACTCGAATTCTAAGGCCGCAGCTTAGTTTGCCAATCTCATCCATGATGGTGCCGGACCTGATTGCTCGGGCTTTCTGTCGGCCTTCTTCACACTGGGCGGCACCCATGGCCTCCATGTCACCTCTGGCAAAGTCATAAGACAAGCATTTTCAGCAGAAGTGGATATTGGTTTTGCGTCCGGAAATGCTCTAACTCTTTGAATAAGAGCGGTTTCTTTTCGATCG
>DAIESR010000302.1 GCA_027346205.1 Beijerinckiaceae bacterium | reverse complement strand
AGCGCCATGGCATTGCCGTCTCCGATCAGCCGCTCGTGCAGGTGTTCAAGACAGTGCATGCTGGCCAGGCGGCTTATACGGGCAAGCTCTCCTTGAGCCGCATCTGGCGCGGCACGCTTGCGGATGGCGGGACATTGAACGGCAGCCGGGTCGGCGGCATCTATCATTTTAGCGGCGGCGAGCCGGTTCGCGTTCCAGCCGCCAATGCGGGCGAGCTCGTGGCACTAGGCCGGCTCGAAGGTGCGGCGACGGGATCGGTCGTTGGTCTGCATGATCCATCGGAGATATTGGATTTTCCGGAACCACCGGCGCCAGTCTTCGCGCTGGCGATCGCCACAAAGGATCGCAAGGATGACGTGAAGCTTTCGACTGCCTTGCACAAGCTCGTCGAGGAAGACCCATCGCTCTCTATCGTGCATGAGCAGGAGACCGGGGAGACCTTGCTGCGAGGGCAGGGCGAGATCCATCTCAATGTCGCGCTCGAACGGCTCGCTACGAATTATAATCTGCAGATCAATGTCGGTACCCCGAAGATCGCTTTCAAAGAAACCATCAAGCGCGAGGTTCATCAGCATGCGCGGCTGAAGCGGCAGACCGGCGGGCATGGGCAATTCGCCGATGTGAAGCTCGAAGTTGCTCCGCGCGAGCGTGGCGAAGGGTTCTTGTTCACCGACAAGATTGTCGGCGGTGCCGTACCGAGGCAATATATTCCGGCAGTGGGTGAAGCCGCCGAAGAGGCGATGCAGAAGGGTCCGCTAGGTTATCCCGTCGTCGATGTTGGCGTCACGCTCGTTGATGGGACATTCCATTCTGTCGACAGTTCGGACATGGCGTTTCGCACCGCGACACGCATCGGGGTCGCCGAGGCGCTCGCCAAGGCGGAACCCGTTCTGCTCGAGCCCATAGACCACGTGATGGTGAGCGTGCCCAATCAATTCACCGCCGCCGTGCAGCGCCTGTTGAGCGGACGGCGCAGCCAGATCCTCGGCTATGCGGAACGCCCCGGCTGGTCTGGCTGGGATGATGTCGAAGCTTTGGTGCCGGAAGCGGAATTGCACGATTTCATCCTGCAATTGCGCGCTGAAACGATGGGGCTCGGCAGTTATAGATGCAGCTTCGATCATCTCGCTGAAGCGCGCGGCAAGCTCGCGGAGAAGGTCGCGGCGCATTAGCGTTTTCTTCTCGACCAGATGATTCCATCCGGTCGGAAAACGTTCTCGCGGTGCGGCTCGTTCGGCTTTAGTACGCCGGGCCGCGCCAACAGCATTTACGCCGCCGATGCCGCGGGTTGCTGTGTCGCGAGCGTCTGCTGCCAGGCGGGTAGGGCCGCGAGTTCGCCATGCCAGCGACGGATCGCCGGATAGGCGTCGAGCGGATAATGGGCCGGCTCGGCAATGACCATCGTGCTGCCGAGTGTGAGATCGGCGATGGTGAGTTGATCGCCGGCGACGAAGCGATGCTTGCCGAGTTCTTGTTCCAGGACACCGGCGCAGCGGTTGAAGAGCGCCGTGCCACGCGTGATCTCCGCCTCTGCCGGCTCGCCCGCGCCGATGAGCGGCTTCACGACATATTCGAAAATGAAGATCGCGCAGGCAGGGTCCCAATGCGCGCTGTCCCAAAACTGCCAGCGCACGACATCGAGCCCGGCCTTGATGTCATGCTGCGGCAGGAGGCCGGCCTCGGGCTTTTTCGCTGCCAAATATTGCAGGATCGCATTCGATTCCCAGAGTACATAGTCGCCGTCCTCGAGTATCGGTACGCGATGGTGGGGACTGATCGCGGCGATCTTTGGCGCATGCTGTTCGCCCTTGGTGAGATCGACGATTTCGAGCGTGTAATCGAGACCGAGATGGTTGGCCGCGAGAAGAATTTTGAAAGTGCGCGGCGAAAGCGGAAAGCCGTAAATTTTCATCGCTCTTACTCCCTTTGATTCAGGCGTATCACCGAGACAGAGTGCTGTCCGCCGTCTTGGCAAAGCATTCTAGTACGACACCCCAACCGCCGTCGACTCGACCACGGAAGGTTTCGGCCTTGTCGCCGAGCCGCTCGATATGTCTGTGTTCGAGTTCGACGCGCGTGATCGCGTCGCCTTCGGCGATGAATTTGATCTCGACTTCGGTGACGAGATCCTGGTCGTAGTGGCAATTGCCGTCGGTCTGCCAGGCGAGCATGAGCCGCTCGGGCGGTTGCCAGACGAGGACATGGCCGAAATCGCTTTCGCTGCCGTCCTCGCAGGCATGGTATCAACGCCCGCCGACAAATGGCTCGATGACGGCCTCCGTCATC
>DAIESR010000285.1 GCA_027346205.1 Beijerinckiaceae bacterium | reverse complement strand
GCCCTCATTCGTCAAGTGACCCGCTTCGAGCAACCGATAGAACGCCCAAGCCCCGGTTTTCTCGATCGAGCTGGCCGCACGATTGGATGTTTCGAAGACAATGGCAGCGCGATGCATCGCGCCGCTGCCCGGCCATTGCAGTGTCGACGGACCGTTGCGGCCGTCAATGATCGTGTTATCGACATCCAGCCGTACGCTCGAGGTCGAAGGCGGCACCACGGTCAACGAAAAGCCCAGACGGGTGCTGTCGGCATCAAAAAACGCATCGCGAATTTTCGCGGCACGCTGAAACTCCGCGAGCGCCTTCGAAGGAAGCTGATGGGCGAGCGGCGTACCCGGACGCCAAGTCCATGTATTGCCCACGACGTCGATGGAGGCGAGCACATATTGTTTGACGAAATTGTCGATCAAGCCATGCGGCGCGAACATATGGATGAAATCCGCGAGCGCCACTTCGCGCGGCGCGCCGGGTGCAAAGGGGAAGCGGCCGGCGATCGTCGCCTGACAGGTCAGCGTGATCTGATCGCGCAGCGTCTCGGCGGCCTGAGCCACCACAGCTCGAGACATTTCACGCCGCGCATCGGACGCGACCGCGCCGAGCAGATTCGCGAAAGGCTCTGGCAATTTGGCGGCGTCACCCCTCAACCGCTCGGTCGCGCCCGCGAGCCTCCGATTCATGACGTCGTTCTGTCGTTCCGCGGTAGCAAAACGAGTCAAATTCGTACGAAGATCGCTCAAGTCCGAAATGATCGTATCGATCGGCCGCCGCCCCCGATTCCCCTCGACCAACGCGTAATAGGGTGAGAGCGCCGTTGCGATCGACGTCGCCGCGCGCGCGACACTATCCGGTTGCGTCCGCGCTTGCGGCAAATTCCTGAGATCGGTTTCTTCCTTGATCGATTCGAGCAGGCGCGCGAGAGGCGATGTCATCAGCCCGGCGGCATTGAGAAGCGGATAGACCGGCCGATCGGTAAGAAGTGGCCGCATCTTCAATTTGTCGATCGCCGTCTGCCATGCGGCGACGAAACCGGCACTATAGAGCTCGGCGAGACGCTCCGGCAGTTTCTTATATTGGATCGTAGCCGCATCCGATTTACCGGCCGAGCCGAGAACCCATCGGTCGCGCGCCATGTCTTTGACGACCATGTCGAGGCGCCCGAGAAAGGCATGCTCGAAGCCGGCGCGCGTATAGAAATAAGGGACGCGGACCGTTTTGAGCGTATCGTCGAACACGACGAGCCCGCCCTCGCCAGCGTGATGGGCCGCAACCCATTCTTCGCCCAAATCAGCCTTGGCCTTGGTGACGAGCAGGTCGAACGCATGGCGCGCGAGATCGACGCGGGCCAAGGTCGCCTGACATTTCTTGACCAGTGGTCCGTCGAGCGAGGTCAGCCGCTGCCCCCCCGTATCGAGATCGAGCATGGCGATCAAATGCTGTTCGAGATCCTTGCGGCCCGCCGCATTTTTCGGTCCCGGATAAAGATTCTGCGCCCAATCATGTTCCATCCAGCTGATGACGAGCTGCCGGTCGACGGTCTTTAAGCCGCCGAGCATCAGATAGACTTTGAGGCCATTGAACAGAAATTCCGGATCGTTGATATGGTCCTCGAGCTGTTCCTCGAGGCGAAAGATCAGGCGCGGTCGCATAAGGCGCTCGAGGCCGACATGATAGGCAGTCTCCGCCGCCGAGCGCAATCGCGCCGTCTGGCTCAGCCCCATCGCATCGGATTGGGTGGCGGCGTCCGCGCCGCGACTTGCATAGCCATTCGGCAGCAGGCGAAGCGCATCGAGCGCCGGTAAGATCTTGGCAAGGTCGCGGTCATCCACGGTCTGCGTCGCGGCGAGATTGCCGACCAGCTTGCGATAGCGCGCCGCAGCGTCCTTGTTCTCCTGGATCACATCACCGGCGTGGGTGAAGCTGACCCACCAGCTGCCGGCGACGATCGGTGTGAGAACGAAAATGAAGGCGAAGCTCGCGACGGCGGCAAGACGGCTGAATTTATGGTTCGAGACCCAGCCGGCCTCGCCAATGATCACCTTCTTGACCAGATCGGTCAGGAAGAAGCTCTTGCCTTGGCCGGAATAGACCGGCCCGGCCACACCTTCCGCGCCAAAACCCTTCGCGAGCGCCCCGAGCAATTGATCGATCGGCGTACCCTGCTGCGTGCCCGAGGTGAAATAAAAACCCCGCAGGGCGGCATTCACCCGATGTTGCGCAGGATCGAAGATCCGTCCCAGAAAATCGCCGACCATATTGCGCAGCGCCGCCATCTGCGCCGGAAAGCCAAACAGCAAAACCCGATTGGTCGGATCTTTCTCCACCTCGAGCTTCAGCGGCAGCGCAAGATTCAAACGCTCGATCAATGCTGTGAATTCGGCCGGAATCCGGTCGACACAATTGCGCTTCTTGTCCTTGGTCCGAAAGGTCGTGCCCCAGACTTGTGCCCGGCCCGTTTCGTCGAGATCGTTGAAATATTCCATGAAACCGATAACGAGATCGGCCTTGGTGAAAAGGGCGTAGACCGGGAGATCGACCTTGAGCCTTTGCTGCAGTTCGATGAGCCGGGATCTGATCGCTTCCACATGCGCGGTGAGTTCATCCGGTGTGAGAGTCAGCAGATCCTCAAGACTGATCGCGATCAGCACCCCATTGATCGGCTGGCGCGGCCGATTGCGCTTAAGGAGATCGAGAAAGGCGAACCAGCTCTTCTGGTCGGCTTTGCTGTCCGAATCCTGCGTCGTATAGCGGCCGGCGGTGTCGATGAGGACGGCGTCCTCGGTGAACCACCAGTCGCAATAGCGGGTGCCGCCGACACCAGCGATGGCACCCGGCGCCATGCCGCGTACCAGCGGGAAATGCAGGCCGGAATTGACAAGCGCCGTCGTCTTGCCGGAGCCCGGAGGCCCGATCAGCACATACCAGGGAAGATCATAAAGGTAATTCGCGCGGCCTCCAGATAGGCCACGCAACATGGAGAGCGCCTCGTGCATGCGCTCGGTAAGCACCGGCGCATCGCTGTCCTGGACGCCAAGCCCGGCAGCGAGCCGATCGACGCTGGCGCGGCGTATTCTTTGATGAATCGCAACGAAGCCAGCGACAATGCCGACGAGCAGAAGAATCGCGACGAGCCGCGGCGCCGCATCCTCGAACGGATGAAAATCGCCGAAGCCGAGAAGGGGGCCGCCATACCAGATCAGACCCGCCAGCGCGGCACAGCCGAGCCCGCTGATGACGAGCTGCGCCGATGCCGCGCGATATCGGACCGGCATCCGAGCGAGGAGATTTTCAAGCAATGCGCTGAGCCTGTCGACTTTCATTCCGGATGCCGTTTCATCATTCTTATTGCTCAGTCGCTGCGGCCAATGACGACCTCGACCCGGCGGTTCTCGGCGCGTCCTTGCGGCGTGGCATTCGAGGCGATCGGAACATCGCTGCCCTTGCCTTCGGCGTCGACCCGTTCGGGCTGCGCGAGCAATTGCTTGAGAACAGCGCCAACCGCCCGAGCGCGATCGGAAGACAATTCGAAATTGGAACCATAGCGATCATTGCCGGCCGTTCGATTGTCGGTGTGAACCAGCACTTTGATCGAGCCCTTCTCGCCGTCGAGCGCCAAGGCGATATAAAGGGCAAGCGGCCGAAAGCCCGCGAGCACCGCCGCTTTGTCGCGCTGAAACACGAAATGGCTGGGAATGCGAATGATGATCTGATTGGCGGTCGCAACCACCGCCAGGGTGCCGTCGGTTATGTTCGGCCCGAGGATCTTGCGGATGCGCGCGAGTTGCGCGCTTTGCGCCCGCGTCGGCGGCGCGGCCTGCGGCGGCGGCACGGCGGACTGCCGTCTGATCTCGATCGGCTTTGCCGGATTGAAGGAGGCCATTGTCGCGGCAACCTGCTCGGCCTGCAGTGCAAGCAGGCTCCGCAAAGTCAGGTAAAGAATGAAGAGCCCGAGTCCGACAATGCCAGCGACGGCCCAGAACGGAATCCGCAGCCGGACCGCTTGCGCCGGCATCGCCTGACCCTTCCAGTGTGGCGACAAGCGCAGGAAGCCGCGCGGCCGTGCCCGCGCGATCTTTTCGTAAATCTCATGCTGCATCCGCGGCAGCGCCGTGGCGTCGCCGGCAAGCGTCCGCGAATAGCCCGCGAAGCCAAGCGCCAGACAAGCATGTTGCAACTGGAGGATCGGATAAAGGGCGTTGGGATCGGCGCTGAGGGCCGCGGGTTCCTCGAAAAAACGTTCGACGTTGGAGCTTTCGCCAAAAAACCGGCTGGTCACGCTCGCTTGGGTGGCGATGCGATCGCCACCCGGCAGATTGGCGATCACTTCATCGGCCGTCGCGCAGAGAATATATTTCGCTTTTTTAGTCGCTTCCGTGACAACGCCCGCCGCGTGACATTCGGCTTCAAATTTCTGCACCGCCTCGACGATCTGTGGAACGAGACTCGGCGCCTGGGCCCGTGACAGAGATGCGCGCAGACGCCCGAGCAGCAGAAGCAGCGGTCCCGCTGCCCGCATGATCGGATCGGCATTCATGACGCCGATCTCTACCTCTTCGACCGTCGCTCGGCGCGGTACCTCCGGGCTCGGCATTTGCGGCATCCGGTCGACCGAACCGCGCGGCGGTGGTGCCCGCCGGCCACCCGGATTGGGCCGAATCATCGTATGATCCGCGGACTCGCTCGCAGCCGGCATGACGCGGGCCGGCGCGGCCTTACCATCCGCCGCCTCGTTTCCGGACGGAGCGGCCGGCGGCGGGTTGGCCGGCGCTCTCGGCACCGGACGGCTTCGACCGAGAGGCTGGAAGATCGTGCGTTCCTCGGGCACGCTGGCCTGCGGCATTTGATCAGCAGGCGTTTGATCAGCGGGCGCCGGTTTCAGCTCTGCCGACTCCGGCTTAGGACGTCCCCCTGGCGCAGGCCGAAAGACCGTGTGATCCACACGATCTTCGGAACCCGGCGTTTTGTTCTTATCGGTCATCGGCTAGCCCGGAATTAGCGTGCCCTGGCCAAGGGTGTCACATCGGCATCGAACGAAAAGCGGCGGCGAGTGACGAACACGCCTCAGGATTTGTCACTTGCGCGATCATAGCATTCGGAAAAATACAGCATGAAGGCATCGACGAGACCATCCTTGTGGCGCAAGGACTTCGCCTGCCAACGAGCAACGAACAGATCCCAAAGCCGGGCCTTGCGGCTCGTGAGCCAAGCGCCGATCCCACTGCTGGGGCCAGCGGCAGCGTCGATCTGCTGTGGATCGAAGTCCTCGACCAGCATTTTCACCGCGCCTTGCATGGCTGAAAACGTCTTGATCTGATGCGTCTTCAAATCGTCGAATGCGCCTTCGAAACTGCGCCGCGCATCGAGATAGCTGCGGGTGCGCGGCCCGAGCATGATCCGCAGTGCGTCTTCTGTCGTCGGGGCGAATTTCAAGGGATTATTGTCGAGCGCCTGGATCATCGTCTGGCTGGCCGCACGGGTGAAGCGCTTGGCTTCATAACGCGCGCTCAGCAGCTGCTTCAAATTTTCAGCGACGAGCCGCGTCAATTGTCCGAGTTCTTCCGCCACCTCGAGCTGATCGCGCCGCGCGAAAACATGCTCTGGAATTCCGGCGCCTGCCGCGAACCGGCGAATGAATTCATCATAATCAGTCTTTGATGGGGCGGCTTCCGGCGCGGCCCCAGGCGCTTGAGCACCACCGCCCGACCCAGGAAATTTGACGACATTGACATGCGGCGCAACATCGGCGGCGGGCGCGTCATGCTGCGGTGCGGATGCTCCAGCTGGGGCGTAGTCGGCTCCTGGCTGCGGCATATCCCTGGTCGCTGGCAGAGCTGGTGCATCGACGGCGACTCTCTCGGACGCAGGCGCGCGCTCATGTTCAGGTCCTTGCACGGCCGAAACCGGCTCCTGCCCGTGCGCTTCGTCGGCCGCAACAAAGCCGTCATGCCCGACCGGGACCGCCGCATCTTGCTCGACACTAAAAGCCGCACCCTCTTCTATATCGCGCGCCTCGCCGCTTTCAACATCTTCGTAATGCGGCTTCGCCTCGCTCCGAGCGGCCTCAGCAGCGACGCCGCCGACATGATCCTGCGCTTGAGGCGGCGCCGCCTCGACCGGCGCCGTAGCCCGAGAAAAAGCAGGCGTGAAAGAGGGCGGCGAAAAAGGAATGGAAGAAGCAGGCGTTCCGGTGGCGGGAGAGTGCGACGGCAATCCCGACGATCCAATAGCCGGCACACCACCCTTGTCCTCTTCGCCTTCGACCGTGACCAGGATGACATAAGACCCGATGATCAAACGGTCGCCATTGCAGAGACGATAAGGCGCCTGCAGCCGACGCGGGCTATCGTTCAGGAATGTCCCATTCGTCGAGACGTCATAGAGCCAATAGCCGTCGTCCCGATATCTCACCTCGCAATGTTTGCCGGAGATGAAGCGTGTCGGATCAGGAAGCGGCCAATCGAGATGCGCGCCGCGGCCGATGTCCAAATTCCGTTTGTCCGTCAGCCGCATGCTCACTGGCGCCCCATTGGGGAGGCTCGTCTCGTTTTCGATGGTCAAGATCAGCGCCATGTCGAGCTCCCACTCTACGCCACTCTGCACAACGCCGCTCTGCACCGCACGCTTCCGGCCGTCTTGTCCTGCGCCATTCTCAATCCGGAATTATCAGCCGGCTCCTTTTGACTGTGTCCGTGAGTGGAGCCGCAGCTCGGACCTCGCCCCGCTGGCAGCTCGGCGAGGAGCATTTCCGTCCGTTCGAAATCGTCGTTTTCAACCGTGACCGCGATAACATAACCGCCCATCGTGAACCGATCCCCGTGGCTCAGCGGATGCGCCGCCCGCTGCCGCCGCATGTCATGGTTAATGAAGGTTCCGTTTCTCGAAACATCATAAAGCCAATATTTGCCACCGCGAAACCTTATCTCGCAATGTTTGGTTGAAATGATCCGGGCCGGATCGGGCAATGTCCAATCGACATCCGCGCCGCGGCCGATGTCGAGCGCTTCGCCGGGTTCCAGGCGGATACGGTTTTGGGCGCCGCCGGACGCATGGCCGCTTTTCTCAATTGTCAAAACAAGTGCCATAGCCAGCTCCTTTCCTTGTCCCGCCTCAAGCATATTCTGGAAAAGGTGATCGACCTGTTCCGCACGAGAACAGGCTCTACCTCTTTGAAACAGTGCCGATTTTTCTCGACAGTGCGGACCGCTTTTTGGCACATCGGGTGTATCCGACGTGCTGAGAGTGCGACGCCATCTGGTCGGGATCGGCTCTTGCGCGTCGACTGTGCCCATCTTCACGACCGAGAGACGATCGGCGGTGCGAGACCGCACGCGCCGTTTAGCGGAGCCATTTGCTTTGATTGCTTCTTCGCCGCGCAGCCTCTATCCTGCATTGTGAGAAATTTCGCTGGGCGCGGCGCCTGCTCGCCGCTTATGAGCCTATCAAAATGCACAGCGCTTCGGCATTAATGCCCGCTTCGGTAGCCAGACTGCTCCGTCTCGTGGCTTTACTGGCGTGGAGCCTGATTGCCCTCGTCGTGACTGCGAACGGCGCCACCGCCGAGCGCCGCGTCGCACTCGTCATCGGCAATTCGAACTATCGCACCGCCGATCTTAAGCTGACCAATCCCAAGAATGACGCGGAAGACGTGGCTACGGCTCTGCGCAAACTTGGCTTCGAGGTGCTCGTCGAAACCGATTCCAATTTCAGCGATTTCGGCAAGGCCTTGCAGCAATTCGCCCGGATGTCGGCGAATGCGGATACGTCATTGTTTTATTATGCCGGCCATGCCGTGCAGTATCAGGGGCAAAACTATCTGCTGCCGACCGATGCTGAGGTTAAGGACGACATCGGCCTGCAATATGAGACTGTACGCGTCGACGATGTCCGCGCCGCGCTCGACCGGACGCATGGCATCAAGATCATGGTCCTCGATGCCTGCCGCAACAATCCAGTATCGGCGCGCCTGGTCAAGCTGCCCGCGCCGCAAGAAGATATCCCCGAACCCACATCGCGGACGCGTGGCATCGGCCGCATCGACAAGAGCGAAGGGCTGATCATCGCCTATGCCGCGTCGCCGGGCGACGTCGCGCTGGACGGACAGGGTCGCAACAGCCCCTTCACCGCGGCATTCCTGCGTCGTCTCGCCCAGCCCGGCCTCGAAATCGAGACCCTGTTCCGCCGCGTCGCCGCCGATGTGGTCGCCGCGACGCATGGGCAGCAGCGGCCGGAGACTTATGTCTCGCTCGTCAGCGACTATGTGCTTAACCAGAGCGATCGCTTCGCCTGGAACAAGATTAAAGATTCCGACGATCCTGCCTCCTTCGAGAATTTTCTCAAGCGCTTCCCATCTTCATATTATGGCATCGAGGCGCGCTATCGGCTCGATGCTCTCGAACGTGCGCTCGATCAGCACAAACAGGACGTCTTGCGCGCGGCCGAAAAGCGCGCGCTCGCGGCGGCAGCCGAAGCGGCGAAAGCCTGCAAAGAAGATCAGGCGAAGCTCGAAGCAGTCGGCCCGCGTGATGCCGATGCGCTACAGGCTCTCATCGACAGCAAGCCTTGCGATAAGGTCAAAGCAGCGGCACAAGCGCGTCTCGCGGCGCTGCGCGCTCAGCTCCTGCAAGAGGCCAGAGCCTGCCGCCGCGACAGCGCAGCGCTCGAAGCGCTGGGGCCGCAGGACGAGGCTGGAGCCCGCGATCTGATGGCAAAGACGACATGCGCCACAGTGCGGGATGCGGCGCGTGACAAGATCGCCGCGATCGCCGCAGATCGGGCCCGCCAGGCGCAGATCTGTCAAAGCGAGAACAGCACACTACAAGGCTTGGCCAAGACCGGCACACGCGCCGATATCGACGCCTTTCGCAAGAAGGCTCAATGTCCGGCTACGATCGCCGCCGCCTGGCAAGTCATCCGCGAGCTAGCTGTCGCCGATGCCGCTTGTGCACGCGACAATGCGGCCTTGGCCGCTATCGGCCCGAACGACGGCGACAGCCTGCGTGCTCTCTTGAATCGGACCTCTTGCAATAATGTCAAGGAGACGGCGCAGGCGCGGCTTACGAAACTCGAAGCCGTGCACGCGAAAGAGGCGGCGGCTTGCCGGCGCGACGAGGATTTGTTCAAAGGCCTCGCCGCCAATAGCGGGCGCAAGGATCTTCAGGCTCTGCGCGGCCAAATCGAATGTCCGGCGGTCCTTGCCAAGATCGATAAGAAGCTCTCCGCCATAGCGACTGCCTGCAGCCAGGATGAAGCATCCCTCGACTTGGTAGCCCCGGACAACAGATCAGCGCTCGAAGACATGCTCGGCAAGACGACCTGCGCAGAGGTCAAATCGGCCGCCACGGCGCGCATCGCTGCACTCGATCGAAAGAAGGCGCAGCAAGCAGCAGCCTGCAGTCAAGAAGGTCAGCAGTTCGCCGCCTTGCAGAAGAAGGGTGCCGACGGGCGTGTCGAACTCGCGACTTTTGAGGACAAGCTCACATGCGAGACGCTGCGTCCGACGGTCCAAGCTGCGCTCGAAGAGCTCGACAAGGCTGCAAGCGCAGCTGTCAATTCGCCCGTGCAGATCCGCACGGCGCAAGGCGAGCTGAAGCGTCTGGGATGCTACGCGGGTTCGCTGGACGGCTTGCTTGGGCCCTCCACACGTGCCGCCTGGACGCAATATTTCGAGCACCGCGGTGATGCGAAAGAAGCCAAGATGGAGCCGAAGATCAACGCTGATTTCATCGGTACGCTTAAGCAGCAAAAGTCACGCGTGTGCCCACTCGTCTGTCCAAACGGCCAGATTGCCAAAGAAGACCATTGTGTCCCGGGTGCGATCGCCCACGAGGAAGAGACGCCCCGAGTTCGCGCGCATCGCGAGTCGCGGCCGCCCCATCATGCGCGCGAACATCGTCGTGCTGATGACAAGCCAGCGCGCAAACGGGAAACACCGCCCCACGCTCGTGATGTCGCACGCGGGGGCCATTCACGCTCTCATGGGGGCGGAGGTGGTGGAGGTAGCGGTAGCGGTGGTGGTGCCTCCACCGCGCTCGGCGTTGGATTTTGAGAGTGTCGATGCGAGCATACTTCAGGCGATCGGCAAGCGCGCGCGGATCATGCTCATGATAGCTGAAGGCCATCTCGTCATGGCGTGATGTCGTCATGGCGTGATGGCCTTCAAGATCAAGCACGTTGAAAAAAGCCAGATCCAGGCGCTAGAGCTGGATGAGGAAAAGTGGAAACCGGTTTTCCGCCCGCATCCCGCTCTATACTTTTGGAATCGATCACGTTTATGATTTTGGATTGATTCAATACAAAATCATCGTGATCTAGCTCATCAGAAAACCGGAATATGAAAACTCACACCCGCATCGGCATCAGCACATAAAGCGCCGCAGCGCCTTCGCGATCGAGGATCAGGGTCGGCGAGCCGGGATCGGCGAGTT
>DAIESR010000270.1 GCA_027346205.1 Beijerinckiaceae bacterium | reverse complement strand
GAAAGAGACGAGATAGACGATGATGGCGAACATGCCGACGGTAAGCGGCAGCGTCCCCGGCAGCTGATATTGGGCAAGCGCAACCGGCCACAAATGCATTGTCGCCATCAGAAAAGCCGCGCCGAACAGCACCAGCTCCATTGCGAAGATCGCCACGAAAATCTTCAGAAAGCTCGAAATGGCGGTGGACCGGAAAGTCGTGTAGGCGCAGACCACTGCGGCAATGGCGAGCAAGGCGACGATCGTGTCTCCCGTCATCTGCGCTACGAGGGCAGCGGCGAGCGAAAGAAGGGCGGCGGCAATTGCGAGGATCTTCATGGAAACGGTCGCCTAGTCTGTGAAGCGGCGGGTCGGGTGACGCTTAATCTGTGCAGCTGGCATAATCTCCCGGGGCCAGAAAGGCCGATGAGCTTCCGATGAAGTCATGTGCTCGAAGCCATGTGCTCGAAGTCATGCGCTGGATCTCCCGGTGCGCATCGAAAGTCCGCCCAGGATAGACTGGACAAGACAGCCAGATGTTGGTCGGGATCGGATCTAGTCACAAAGCGAAAAATACGTCGCATTAAAGGCAGGCAATGATTGCCGTCTTCGGCTACGTGGACCGCTCCGACGCAGGCGCGTCACTCGCATGTCTTCTGCTCGGCACCTGTCCGTCCCGTATTGACCGAGGTGATGAGCACCGGTGAAGGTTTGAAGGTCAGGACGCGGCGCGGCTTGATGGGAACTTCTATTCCGGTCCTCGGGTTGCGCCCGATCCGCTCACGCTTGGCGCGTACCGAAAAGAGCCCGAAAGACCGCAGCTTGACTGGTTCGCCGCGAACCAGAGCATCGGAAATCTCTTCGAGGGCCATTTCGAAGATGTCGCGCGCCTGCGCACGCGACAAAGTCCGGCAGGACTCGTAGATCGCATCCAGAAGGTCGGCTCGCGTTGCGGTGTTGCCGCCTGTTCCGTTGGGCGATACTCGACGCACTTGCTTCTCCCGACGCTCGAACCCGCAGCCAAAATCAGCTGCCGACCGAGGCTGCTGATACGTCGATGCAGTGGGGGCCGCCGACCCTTGTGGTCTGGAACGGCTGTTCCAATGCACATGACAGTTTGACACCATCGTCAAATTGCGGGCGCGTTGCAAGTGCAACATCTTCAAGTCGTTCGCATAAACGACGGAAGCCCCGGAAAACCGGGGCTTCGTAATCTTTGTGGCCGTGAGGCTGGGAAATCAGAAATCCATTCCGCCCATGCCGCCCATGCCGCCGCCGCCAGGCATAGGGGCCGAATCCTTCTTCGGCAGCTCGGTGATGATCGCCTCGGTGGTGATCACGAGACCGGCGATCGAGGCAGCATCCTCGAGTGCCGTGCGCACGACCTTGGTCGGGTCGATGATGCCGAATTTGACGAGATCGCCATATTGGCTGGTCTGCGCATCATAGCCGTAGGAATAGGAGGCATTCTCCATCAGCTTGCCGACCACCACGGCACCGTCGCCGCCGGAATTGTCGACGATCTGCTTGGCCGGGGTCTGAATCGCCTTGCGGACGATATCGACGCCGGTCTTCTGATCGCCATTCGCGGTCACGACTTTGTCGAGCGCCAGGATGGCGCGCAGCAGAGCGACGCCACCGCCCGGCGACACGCCTTCTTCGACCGCAGCGCGGGTCGCATTGAGCGCATCGTCGACGCGATCCTTTTTCTCCTTTACCTCGACCTCGGTGGCGCCGCCGACGCGGATGACCGCCACGCCGCCAGCGAGCTTGGCGAGGCGCTCTTGCGCCTTCTCGCGGTCATAATCGGAGGTCGTCTCGGCGATCAGGTTCTTGATCTGACCGATGCGGGCCTCAATGTCGGCCTTGGACCCGGAGCCGTCGATAATCGTCGTCGTCTCCTTGTCGATGCGGATCCGCTTGGCGCGGCCGAGCATGGGCAGGGTGACGTTTTCGAGCTTGATGCCGAGATCTTCGGAGATGATCTGACCAGAGGTCAGGATCGCGATGTCTTCGAGCATGGCCTTGCGGCGATCGCCGAAGCCCGGCGCCTTGACGGCGGCAACTTTCAAGCCGCCACGCAGCTTGTTGACGACGAGGGTCGCAAGCGCTTCACCTTCGACGTCTTCGGCGACGATGACGAGCGGCTTGCCGGTCTGCACGACGGCTTCGAGAACCGGCAGCAGAGCCTGGAGCGAGGAGAGCTTCTTCTCGTGAACGAGGATGAAGGGGTCTTCGAGCTCGACGATCATCTTCTCGGCATTGGTGATGAAATAGGGCGAGAGATAGCCGCGATCGAATTGCATGCCCTCGACGACGTCGAGTTCGGTCTCGAGGCTCTTGGCCTCTTCCACCGTGATCACGCCCTCATTGCCGACCTTCTGCATGGCGGTCGAGATGATCTCGCCGACCGTGCGGTCGCCATTCGCCGAGATCGTGCCGACCTGGGCGATCTCGTCATTCGAGGTAACCTTCTTCGAATTGGCCTTGAGATCGGCGATGACGGCGTCGACAGCGAGATCGATGCCGCGCTTCAGATCCATCGGGTTGAGGCCGGCGGCGACCGCCTTGGTGCCTTCCCGAACAATCGAGGCGGCGAGAATGGTCGCCGTCGTGTTGCCATCGCCGGCCACGTCATTCTGCTTGGAGGCGACTTCGCGGACGAGCTGGGCGCCAAGGTTTTCGAACTTGTCGGCAAGCTCGATCTCTTTGGCGACTGTCACGCCGTCCTTGGTGATGCGCGGCGCGCCGAAGGACTTTTCGATGACGACGTTACGGCCTTTGGGGCCAAGAGTGACCTTGACGGCATTGGCGAGGATTTCGACGCCGCGCAACAGGCGGTCGCGGGCATCGGAGGAGAAACGGAGGTCTTTGGCAGCCATGTGTCCTAAACTCCTGAAGGGAGAGCTTGATGGGGAATCGTGTGAATGGGCTTCAGCCGACGATGCCGAGGATGTCGCTCTCCTTCATAATCAGGAGATCCTGGCCATCGATCTTCACTTCGGTACCGGACCATTTGCCGAAGAGCACCCGGTCACCGGCCTTGACGTCGAGAGGGTTGAGCTTGCCGGTTTCATCGCGACTGCCGGGCCCGACGGCGACGATTTCGCCTTCCTGAGGCTTTTCCTTGGCCGTGTCGGGGATGATGATCCCACCCTTCGTCTTTTCCTCGCCTTCCAGACGTTTGACGACGACGCGGTCATGCAGAGGACGGAAATTGACACCCATGTCGCTTGCTTTCCTTGACGGCTCGCGGGGCGCATTTTTCTTCTTGAGAAAAGCCCCCGCTAAGTTTGGGGATTGACGAATGTCCTGTTAGCACTCGTGCAATATGAGTGCTAACGACAGGCTACGAAATAATGATCGGCCCGGCTCCTGTCAAGCATAGCAACAGGCGCGATTTGGATTTTCGCGCCTGCCAGGGGTCCGGAATGGCCTGCGATCCGGACCCTTTCGCTACGTAAGGAAGGGCACAGGAGCGCTGCGGTTGCCGCGCTCCCGGCCGGCATTCTCACTGCGGAACGGCGACTGCGACGAAGCGCACTTCACCTTGCGGATTGGCGACGAGAAACAGCGCGAGCTTCTTGCCCTCTTTTTTCAAAACTTGCAGCTTCTTGGTGATATCGGCCGGGTTTTTCACTGGATCCTGGTTAATTTCCTCGATCACCTCTCCGGCCTGGATATGCTTGTCGGCAGCCGGAGAATCCGGCTCGACATCCGTCACGACCACACCTGTGGCGACGCTCCCTTTGATCGAGAATTTGAGGCGCGAGGTTTCATTGAGCTCGGCGAAGGCCATTCCGAGCGCCTTCTGTACGGGCGTATCCGGCACGGCATGATCCGGCGCCGCGGCAGCCGTTTGCACCTGCTTCTTCTTCTCGCTGTCTTCGAGACGGCCGAGCGTGACGGTCTTCGTCAATTCTTTTCCGTGCCGCACGATGACGATGGCAACTTCCTTGCCGACCTGCGCGGTGGCCACCATTTTCGGCAGTTGATGCGCCTCCTTGACGTCGGCGCCGTCGAATTTCACGATGACATCGCCGGCCTTTATGCCCGCTACCTTGGCCGGACCATTGGCATCCGTGCCGGCAACGAGGGCGCCGCGCAGCTTGCCGAGATTGAGGCTTTCGGCGATCGAATCATCGACATTCTGGATGCGCACGCCAAGCCAGCCGCGTCGGGTCTCGCCATATTTCTCCAATTGCTGGATGACTGGAATGACGGTCGCCGCCGGGGTCGCGAAGCCGATACCGATCGAGCCGCCCGAGGGCGACAGGATCGCCGTATTGATGCCGATGACCTCGCCGTTCATGTCGAACAGGGGGCCGCCGGAATTGCCCTTGTTGATGGCGGCATCCGTCTGGAGATAATTGTCGTATGGGCCTGAATCGATGTTGCGGTTGCGGGCCGAGATGATGCCGGCGGTAATGGTGCCGCCAAGGCCGAAGGGATTGCCGACGGCGATCACCCAATCGCCCACGCGCACCTTCGTGCTATCGCCGAATTTCACTGCTTTCAGAGGCTTGTCCGGTTTCACGCGAAGCACGGCGACATCGACCTTCGGGTCCTTGCCGACGATCTCCGCCTTCAATTTCCGGCCGTCGTCGAAGATGACTGTGATGTCATTGGCATCGGCGATCACATGATTATTGGTGATGATGATCCCCGACGGATCGATGACGAAGCCCGAACCCAGCGAATTGCTTTTGCGCTCCCGCATCGGCGGCATCGGGCCTTTTCCGCCCTGGTTGTGACGGCGTAGAAATTCTTCGAACATATCGTCGAAGGGCGTGCCCTTTCCGCCCGGAGCCTTATTCAAGGCCTGCTTCTCGTCGAAGGTCTGCGTGGCCGAAATATTGACGACGGCATCGCTGACCTGCGCCGCGAGATCGGCGAGCGAATCCGGCCCGCGCGCCAGCGCAACATTCGGTGCCAAGCCAGGCATCAGCAAGAAACCGAAGAGCACAATGGCGACGGTGAAGCCCTTTCGCGCGCATGTGGTTCCCGAACTCCAAGCCATCCGGCCGTAACGCACTGGATTCAAGATGGCTGGTCGGACGACTGCCGAATGGAAATTCGCAAACGCATTCATGAATGATCTCCTGCAAGCGGCATTCGTGGAACCTTGTTGAAACGCGTCGGGGCGCATAGGACTCATCCTATTCGATTCCAAGCACATGCCTGTCGAATATTTGGAGCCGTTATTTATCGAGCGGAACATTCGCGCGATCCGGGCACTCGGAATCGGCTCTTGCCCATGATCTTTACCGGACCGTGTTTCGCGGGCGGCTTTGGCACGAGCACCGGGTCGCACCCTGCGACTCTGCGCAACGGCCACCCAAATATTTTTCAACCAGGTATTTTTCAACCAGGTCTTCTCGAAACACATGCCGTTCGCGCGAAGCCCATCGGCGGCCAAAGGTATAGCCTCCCGGGCGCCGGCAGCCCCGCGCCAACCTGCACCGCATCGACCTGGCTGATCTTTGGCTTCTTTCCTATTCGGCACTTTATTCTTTTTTATCTGCATCCCGGCGTAAAGCCCTCTTTCGCGAGGCACACGTCTAGATGGTATCTCAAATCTCGACTTCAACAGTTAGTAGCCGCGCATCCCGATACTCTTCTTCTATGAACGGTGAATCGAGGCGGAAAATCGGCGTTGGGCATACCGGATCGTATATGCGGCCGGTAAAGTCTGGAAAGGCAGTAAATTGAGGGCGTTCCAAAGGAAGCGCCAAACGGCGCTTCGGACTGGCTATAAAGCGGCCGAACAATCGGCCGCTGGTTCTGCGTCTTTTGCTGCATCTCGCTGCTGCGTTGTGGTCCCGGCCAGTGTGCGTCGGCGGCTTCCTTTGGCGGTGTCGTTGCCGATCAAGGTGCCGCCGCTGTGCTTTTTTGGTTGGCCGGCGGATTAGTGTGGGGCCGTTCGAAATAGCGGAAGAACGATGATTTGGGCGTCAGCACAAACCGTGTATCGCTCGACTTGAGCGCTGCATCATAGGCCTGCATGGAGCGGTAGAAGGCGAAGAAATCCGGGTCCTTGGAATAGGCAGCGGCAAAGATCTTGTTGCGCGTTGCATCACCTTCGCCGCGGATCTGATCGGCTTTTTGCTGCGCGTCGGCCTGCAGCACGACGACGTCGCGGTCGGCTTTGGCTTTGATCTCCTGCGCCTGTTCGCTGCCTTGGGCACGATTGAGAGCCGCTTCGCGCGCCCATTCGCTCTGCATGCGGCTGAAGACCTTGTCGGAGATTTGTTTCGGCAGATCTGCGCGCCTGATCCGCGTGTCGATGGCGAAGACGCCGAGCTTCTTGCTCTCGATATTCACCTGATCGCGGATATCGCCCATCAACTTTTCCCGTTCGCTACTGACGATCTGCGTCAGATCGGCATCGCCGAGGACACGGCGCACGGCGGAATTCAGGATGAAGCCGAGCTGGACTTCGCCACGCCTGATCGATCCCACGGATTGGTAGAATTTGAGCGGATCGACAATGCGGTAGCGCAAAAAGGCATCGACTTCGATTCGTGTATTGTCCGAAGCGAGTACTTCCTGCTTGGGCATTTCGAGATCGAGAATGCGCTTGTCGAGATAGACCACGTTTTCGACGAATGGGATCTTGAAATGGAGGCCTGGCTGGGTGACGAGGCCGCGGCCGGCAACCGGCTGCCCGAACCGCAAAACCAGCGCCTGCTCCGTCTGTGTGACGACGAATGTGGAAGCGCTCACGACGATAATGGCGAGGACGGCCGCGACGAGAGCCAGGAAACCTACGGCGCTCTTCATTGCTGGGCTCCATCCGAAGCTTTCGGTGCGAGTTGTGGAAGCGGCAGATAGGGGATGACGCCGGCTCCATTCGTCCCGTCGATGATCACTTTGCTCGTCGCCGCCAGCACATGCTGCATGGTCTCGATATAGATGCGCTCGCGGGTCACTGTCGGCGCATTTTTGTATTGCGCATAGACTTGGTCGAAACGCGATGCTTGGCCGGTCGCCTCGGCGACCGTTTGCAGACGATAGCCTTCTGCCTCCTGAAGGATCGCCGCGGCCTTGCCGCGCGCGGTGGGGACGACACGGTTGGCATAGGCCTGGGCTTCATTGCGCAGCCGTTCCGCGTCCTGCTGCGCGGCGATCACATCGCGGAAGGCAGCGATGACCTGCTCCGGCGGCTCCACCGATTGCAACTGCACCTGAAGCACGAGAACGCCGGCCTTGTAGCTGTTGAGGATCTTCTGCATCAACTCCTGAACTTCCGGCTCGATGACCTTGCGCCCGGCGGTCAGGATTTGCTGGATCTTGGTGCGGCCGATAACCTCGCGCATGGCGCTTTCGGCGACCGCCTTCACGGTTTCCCGCTGAGTGGCAACATTGAAGGCATAATCCTCCGGGCGGGCCGGATCGATCTGCCAGATCACCACGAATTTGACGTCGGCGATATTCTGGTCGCTCGCCAGCATCAGGCTCTCTTCCGGCAGATCGACCTGGGTGAGTGCGCCAGAATTGCGGAGATCCGGCCGAAGGACGAAGCCGATATTGGTCGTATTGCGATTGGTCACCTGCAGCTTTTCGACCGAGCCGATTGGAAATGGCATGTTGTAGTTGAGGCCCGAGGCGGTTTTGCCCGTATAGCGGCCAAAGATCATGTTGAGGCCGACCTCATTCGTCCCGACGGCGTAAAATCCCGACAAGAGCCAGAGCAGGACACCGATCAGAGCCAGCGCGAGCAGGCTGCGGCCGCCGATGCCGCCACCGGGCAGCCATTGCTTGAGCTTCTCCTGGCCGCGCCGGAGCCATTCCTCAAGATCCGGCGGCTGTGGATTGGGCGCCTGGCCCCATGGTCCCTGACCGCTGGGCTTCCATGGCCCGCCATTCTTGCCGTCACTACTCCAGGGCATACCGTCCTCTTTTTCGCGGTCCCACTAGCGCATTTTCAGCAAAAGTGGAAACCGGTTTTGCATCCGAAACCGCTCCAGAGCGGCCGATTGCTGCTGCATACATAGAGCAGATCCCGATAGGCGGGAAGCGTGAAACGTCTCCACAGGGCGCCGCGCAATTCGGTTCTTGCTTCGCGATAAATGGCGAGGCTCCGCATTCAACGAGTTACGAGCACCGACAGCACGCGACATGACCAGATCATGACGCTCGCCGTGATGATGGTCGCTGACGATCCGCTCAAGCCGGCACCACTCGGCCCGATTTCTCGCGCCGTTCGAAATCGACGAAAGAAAAGGCCGCCTCGTCATTCTTTTGCGGTTGATGCTCTTCGCGCTGGGTTTCCCGCCATTGCGACCAGTCGATCGGCGGGAAAAAAGCATCTCCTTCGGGCGAAGCCGCCACAAAGGTCACATGCATCCGATCGACGCGATCGATGAGTGCGGCAAAAACTTCTCCACCGCCGGCCAGAATGATCTCGTCCGACCCCATCGCCTGCGCGCGTTCCCGCGCGAGGTCTAAAGCGGCCTCAATCGATCCGGCAATATAAACACCAGATGGTGGCGTGAAAGCGGCATCGCGCGTGACGATGATCGTTTCGCGTCCGGGCAGGGCCCGCCCGATCGCTTCGAAGGTTTTGCGGCCCATGATCAGCGGCTTGCCAATGGTGAGCGCGCGAAAGCGCTTGAGATCGCTCGAGATGTGCCACGGCAGACCGTTGGCTTGCCCGATGACGCCATTCTCCGCGATCGCGACGACGAGCACGAGTTTCGGGATCATGGCTTGGGTGTCGCCTCGGCGAAGGCGTTCAAAGCCGTGCCATCGAGCCGGCACATGGTCCATTCCTGCATCAGCCTCGCGCCCATCGATTGATAGAAGTCAATTGCCGGCTTGTTCCAATCAAGCACCGCCCATTCGAGCCGGCCGAGTTTTTCCACAAGGCAGCGGCGCGCCAAAAACGTGAGCAAGGCTGTGCCGATTCCTTTGCCGCGAAAATCTTCGCGAATGAAAATGTCCTCGATCCAGATGCCATGGCGGCCGCGAAAGGTCGAAAACGTATAGAACCAGAGGATGAAGCCTGCCGGCGCGCCGCCATATTCGGCAATCGTGCAAAAGACGCGCGGCGGATCTGCGAAGAGAGCCGCGGCGATCATCGTTTCAGTCGCCTCGATGTCCTGCGACAGTCGCTCATAGGCGGCAAGCTCGCAGATCAAGGTGAAGATCAGCGGTGCGTCGGACGGCGCGGCGGGACGGAGGGTGATAGCGGCATCGGCCATGATCGGAGGCTCTTAATGCTTATGCCGCAATATGCAAAGGTCGCCGATCTCCAAAGGTTCGCAATGCTCAGGGCTCTGCCGTCACGCGTTTTGTCTCTGGGGTACCTGTGCGCCGCCGGTCCCGATGTCGTCGAGGAGCGTGTTGCGTGGCAGCATCGGATCGGTAACCTTGTGCGCTGTATCGATGCCGGCAACGGGCAGGTTCTGCGGATCGAGCTTGCCGATTTGAACGAGGACCGAGGCCTGATCCCAATAAATATGCTCATTTGCGATCTTGCCATCGTGGAATTTCACAATGGCGACGAGCGGGACCTCGACCCTGCGTCCGGTCGGCGCAATGCCCGGCAGCATCCAATCCATCTGGGTCGTATGGGTGAAGCAGAAGATCAGCTCGTCGACGATGCTGTCGGCGCCGACAGTACGGCTCACCGGCACCACCATCGTATCCGGCGGATTGTGGCCGACGAAATGATGTGCGTAGAAGCGCTTCACCTCGTCATGGCCGACGCCGCCCATCATGGTCGGAACATTGTTGACATAAGGCTCCGCGACCATGGTCGTCATGGTGGCATCGACATCATAGGTCTCGAATTCATAGCGGCAATGTGCTTCCCATACCGCGACGAGATCTTCTCCAGCCATCGTAGGTTTCCTCACCTTTGCGCATGAACGGGAAGGCAGAATGGCGCCAACATGACAAAATATTGTGAAGAAACCGCCGCGCATTCTCGCGGGGTGGGCAGGCGCACGCGCGCCTGCCGCGAAATAATCCAATATCCTCACTGGCTGCGGCGCGAGAAGGAGATGGCATAGGCGTTATCGCGCACATCGATCAGCGGATCGTCGGATTTCTCTATGCCAGGGGTGAGCTGGCCGGGCAAAAAGAGAAGCTTCTTTTGTGCCTCCATACTGTCCGGAACGGCTTTGTCGATCGTCAGCACGCCGAGATCGACGACGGGTCGGTCGGCCGGCCAAGGCTTGGTCGCATCCTTGGTCTGATCGCCAGGCTGCGCGAGCTGCGCCTTCAGATGGAACACGACCGGCCCATGTGCCAAGCGTTGCGGCAGTTCGTCCATCAGATAGTTCGGCGGCTTCTTGTCCGCTTCCTCGGTCGAGATATGGACGAGCTTCTGCGGCGCCATGATATAGCGCACGGGCTGTTTCTTGCCGGCCTTGTCGACGAAGACGAAGGCATCGACGCCGTAATATTCCTCATCGGCGAAACTGTCCGGCGTGCCGAGCGTCTTGAGGGCGGCCGGCATGGAGGGATGGCTCTTGATGAAGGCGTCAAGTTTCGTCGGCTTTGGCGCACCAGCTGGGCTGGCGGCGATCGCGAGCAGCATGTCGCGGAAATCGGCGCCGGTTGCGACCGGAAAGAATTTGAACGAATTGAGAACCATATCGGTGTCATTGCCGTCCGGCAGATGATATTTGATGGCGATCCCGTGCGGCGAGGCTTTTTTTGAGCCGTCCGGAATATTCGGAAGCCCGGTGGAATCCGAGAAGCGCACAGTCACGGGGATCGTGCTGCCGTTGAAAATGACGGACTTGCTCAGCTTCGCGGCCTCGGGCGAGGCCTTGAAATGACCCTCGACGACAACGCCTTTCGCATGGTTGGAGCGAAAGCCAGGATGCACCCCAAAGAGCTTATTCTGCGCATTGACGATCTGAAGTTCGACCGGCTGCTCTTCCGCATGGCCGAGGCTCATGCCAGCGAACCACATGATCGATGCGGCTATGGCCAAATGCTTTGTTCGCAACATAGAAAATCTCCCACCCAAAAAACGCATAATCGCAATTTTCTGAAAACTCTTTGTCCGAGAGAAGGCGTAATGCGTCGCCGCGGCTTTTTTTCCCGGCCGTCGTCTGGACCGTGCCGGATGAATGCAAAGACGCGGCGGCCTTACCCATTCCTTTCGGGTTTGCATCAATATGTTGCGTTAACCTGAAGCCGATAGACTCGGGCCAAGGTCCATCGGCCAATGGCAGCACTGCCGGGCATTTCGAGAGCCTGAAACTATACGGCTTCGCGGCCTGTCCCGCCGGCGTCTCATGCGTGCTCTGCAATGATTGCATTACCCTTCATTCTCAATACGCTGTTCAATTTCGTCATCGGCCTGCTCGTGGCAAAATTCCTTGGGCCAGCCGAATATGGCCG